>NZ_KV832078.1:0-238 GCF_001837335.1 Streptococcus sp. HMSC066F01 | reverse complement strand
GCACCAGCTGATAAGAAACAACAACAAGAGAAACTTGAAAATGAAATCAAGAAACTAAAAGAAGCTCAAACTAAGCTTCAAGCAGCTATTGATAAATTGAGTAAGTCTTCAAATGATCGTGGTGAATTAGTAGGTAAAGAATTAGAAGCAATTGCCACTGTTACTTACGATGAAACTGAAAATCTTGTGACTCTTGAAATCAGCGACAAGGATGTTCTTGAAGCCTTGAAGGGAAGTA
>NZ_KV832077.1:1248-2101 GCF_001837335.1 Streptococcus sp. HMSC066F01 | reverse complement strand
GTTCACCGTAACAGATACACTTGAATCTGTCTTGGCAATCGCTGATACGCCAGTAGCCTATGTGGACGGTCGTGATGCAAATGGAGCTCTTGAAACAAGTGTTGAAGGAAACACTGTCACTGTAAAAGTGAAAGATTTCGCTCGACTAAAAGGCTTCAAAGAGATTCAATTGTACATCCCAGCTAAACTCAAAGCGAATAGCGATTTGACTCCTTATAAGGATCAATTGGTACCAAACAAAGCAAGTGTTAACTTCAAGGATGCCAATGGTCAATCTGGTAGCAAGGAATCAAAACCGGTAACGGTGAAACCGCGTGACCCAGAAAAACCAACTGAACCAAAACCAAATGAACCTTCTAAGACTGTTGGACCAGAAGATGGATCAAATCCAACTGGTGGTTACAGATTGAAAGAAGCAGATGAAACATTCCGCTTCGACATTTCAACGCTCGTTCCTGCAGATCCTAAGGATGAAAATGGAAATGCCTTGAAAGATGAGTACGGTCGCATCAAGAAGACGGAATTGACGAACTTCACAATCAGTGATAAAATCAATCAAGTCCTCAAAGTGAACCTTGACCGCATCGCCCTCAAAGTTGAAAACGCTCAATTTGATGCGCTCAAAGCAACTCTTCAAGCCCAACTTGAACAGTCTGAGAAAGAACTCAAAGCTTTGACAGGTAAGTCAACTGATGAGACTTCAACAGAGGCTAACAAGAAGGAAGATTTGAAAGCGGCGGAAGCGAAAGTGGCTGAATTGAAAGCGAAGTTGGAAGCAACTAAGGCAGCGCAACCAGCTACTCCAGCAACACCTGCTGAAGGGACAACTCCAGCTACATCTGATTCTTCTGCA
>NZ_KV832077.1:0-1148 GCF_001837335.1 Streptococcus sp. HMSC066F01 | reverse complement strand
AGCAGAGTTGAAAGCAGCTGAAGAAAACTTAGCTAAACTTCAAACACCAGCAGAGAAAGAAGCAGAATTGGCACCAGCTGATAAGAAACAACAACAAGAGAAACTTGAAAATGAAATCAAGAAACTAAAAGAAGCTCAAACTAAGCTTCAAGCAGCTATTGATAAATTGAGTAAGTCTTCAAATGATCGTGGTGAATTAGTAGGTAAAGAATTAGAAGCAATTGCCACTGTTACTTACGATGAAACTGAAAATCTTGTGACTCTTGAAATCAGCGACAAGGATGTTCTTGAAGCCTTGAAGGGAAGTAAAGTAACTCTCGTTCTTTACACAAACTTCAAAGAAGGAACAGACTTCGCTAAGTATCAGGATGGTGTACCAAATACAGCTACAGTAAGCTTCAATCACACCCCACAATCTACCAATACAGTTGTGGTGTTCCCACCAACACCGGTAACACCACCGGCTCCAAATATTCCACCTTCTGAGGGGGAAGTTCCACCAAAAGATCCAGGCAAAAACTTGCCAAATACAGGTTCTGAAGTTTCTACACTCTTTGAAGTCATTGCAGTTCTCATTCTTGGACTTACAGGACTTCTAGTTTGGAAAAACACAGCTGAACAATAGGATTGCATAGTAAGAGGAGGGTAGAAATATTTACTCTCCTCCTTACTGTATTTTGAAAGTGTTAAGGGAAAAAGAATGAGTAGAAAAAAATTATTAAAGTTAGGGATTTCAATACTTGCTTTAAACGCTCTTGGAGTAGCAACGTATCATGTAGCTCCAGATCTATATCAAATTCCAACAGTGCATGCAGAAGAAACACCGGCGGAAGATGAAGAAATTCCAGATGGCCAAGAGAGAGTCATGGCACTTCGATTTAGAGATAAACTGAATGATCTAGAGGCTTTCATTGCTGACTATAAAGCTAATCCTAATGATGAAGACAACAAAGCTGGATTAGAAGATAGTTTGGCGGAAGCTACTAACTACCTTCCTACCGCAAAGAAGGCAATGAAGAGTCCAGAAGCTCAAAAAGGTTTTGTGGCATATGAAGCTCGCTACAATGAGTTGAAAGCCAAGGCTGAAGCTTTGTTGGCTGGTAAGACAGAACAACCAACGGAACCAAAAGTTGAGCATCAAGAAATCA
>NZ_KV832076.1:0-57987 GCF_001837335.1 Streptococcus sp. HMSC066F01 | reverse complement strand
ACCTTGAAGTCCTTCTGTCTTATCACCTGTACCAGTTGGCGTTACTTTCTCAACAACTGGGGTATAGGTCGTTACAGCCGACTCTCCATTTTTATCCACCACTCCAACTCGAACTGGAGTTGCCGGACCATAGAAGGTTTTCAGTGGAGTAAAGACAATTGTTTTATTTACAAGATCTAAATCGTACGTCCCTTGGTTGGCAATGGTTAGCGAAGTTACCTTTTGTCCATTCTCATCATAAAGAAAGACACTACTTTGGACTAGTTCGACGGATTTCTTTGCTCCATTAATGGTTGTTGTCCCTTTTGTAAAGTGAACCGCACTCTCGCTTGCTCTATCCTCATCAAATTGAATCGTTGCTGCCTGCTTCTGCCCTTGAAAGCCTTTAGATTTCGCTACACTTGCTGAAGGTACAACTGGAAGCGGAACATAATACACCAACCTATCCCAAGAGAATTCTTTTTCCAACTCTTCATCGCTCGGATTTATCGCACTAATCCAATATTGATCAAGAGCCTCATCTCCCGACAATGTATTTGCGTCAATATCTTCACCTGGGTAATAGCCAGGAATTTCAGGCGAAATCACTTGAGACCAAGTTTGGTCTACAGACCAGGCTGAGTAAGTCACACCTGCTGTCGCATCATTTGGGTGGATTTTTGCCAAAACCTGATCGATTCTCTTCGTTCGAGTAAACGAATGGGATTCTACATGTCTGGGAGGAAGAAGCGATAAATCAGGATTTTTTGCTTTTCTGTAATACTCATAATTAATTTCACGAGTTCCACGAACAGTTTCGGTTAGTTCTGTAATCTTGTGTCTAAACTGAAACTTGAATTGTTTTGGACTAGCCGAGTCACCAAAGGTATGATCTATAAAATCGTTACTGATCAGTTCATATCCTGCATCTTCCAATTTCTTAATTCGACGAGCAGGATCATAAGAAATTGGTCCATTAGATTTTCCTACAACTGTGTCTACCTGGCCTAGTTGCACTTCCTTAGACGGATCATTTACATCCACAAAGGTAAAACTTGCAGATGACAGTTTGGTAGACATTTGGATTGAAACATTATTGGACTCAGTGTACTTGGAACTGCCATTTGCCAGAGCCGAAGAAAGATAAGCCGTAGCACCTGGGGCAGTATCTTGCCCGATAACTGCTCCATCGATAGGAAATTGAACCCTACTTCCAGCAGCAACCGGAGCAGTCGAATGCCAACGAACTGCACGAATCTCTGACCAATCCGACACTTGATCTGCTGTGAGCCATTGTGAAGCATTAATTTCTGCAGCAGTACCCGCGATACGACTATATTGAACCTCCCAGCCTGAAGGTGGTGTTAAAGCTTTTGTCAAACTCACTGTAAATTCAGAACCACGATTTCTGGATTCTAGCTGTTTATCGCCTTTCATCGGCAGGGATGATAAAACATAGACATCTGAAACCGCCTGTTTCGCTGCGTTTTTATAGGTCACTCTGAAATCAATCTCATCACCAGGATAGTGCTCTTGGGTATTATAGGCAAAGTGTTGATCTGTAGCTCTCTTCACTTCAGAGTAGACACCACTCGCTTCAGAAGCCTGTACGATCACATCGAAGTCATAAGAAACCGAATTTTTCGAGGTAACTGTAATGCCGTCGAGCTCCCCTAAGTCGTAACCATTCTGAGCTTGAACGTCAGGAAGTTCCTCGTCCCAAAAAGCAATCGCTTTATAGGTGTAGGTCCCATTTGGAATCGTCTTGTTTTCTAACTTCAAAAGTGTTGCAGGCATAGGGGAGTCTGGAGTCCCCTTTACTTGGGCATAGTAGAGAGTTTTCCCAGTATCTTTGTAATTATAATAGACCTTAAAATTAGGATTTCCACTAAAGTTTAATTGTGGATCAGCCAAATAAGCCAGATGGTAAACTCCCGTCAAGTTTGCGAAGTTCTGAGTAGGAGTTTCTTTACCCGCAGTCCTTGTGATAAAATCTTCCTTAAAACCAGAAGCATCTGTGTGTCGATTGAAGACATCTGTCCGACGGCGTCCAATCATCGAAATTTGCTGGCTAACGCGTGTTAATTCGGCTGAGGCCGTTTGAGATAAGGAAACAGTGTTACGAGTATTCTTAAAAGTGGAATCCGTTCTAGAATCCAACTTACTAATCGTCGAGTCTTTATAGAGACTTTCCCAATTATTAAAACGTGTTTTGGTTTGGAAAACAAACATTGATGTATCATTTGTTGAGGACTTCCTCATCTTGATGTTTTTAAACTTGTACTCCAGTTCCTTCACATCTTGCTCTTCCGTCAGTCGTAGACTACGAGTGCTACTGTTAAAAGTGCCTAATAACTCACCTGTAGCTTTATTGTATACTTCTACAGATGCATCCGGTGAAGAGAAAAATTCATTCCAATAACGATCCTCAATCGCATTGACTTCTCGATAAGACTCTCGTGAATCCTGTATTTTATGGGTGACCGTGTAGTCATTGATAGGATAATCTTTTTCAACCTCAGCAACTGATGAAAGTCGAACATAAGAACGGTATTCTGTTTCACCATAAGAACGAATCATCTCCGAGTCAGACTGATTATAGTGTCTAAATTCAAAGAGAGAAGACTCTGGCTGATCTGTTTTTTGAACAAAGAGAGTATAGGGAAGAACGGCCGTATTTTGATAGCTAGTCCCATCTGCTTTCGTATAGATACCCGTCACGGTTAGGTTTTGCGCTTTTCTATTGATATCTGCTACTTTGGCATTCTTTAACTTGAAAGAAATTGGAATGAGCTTATTTTTATTGTTATTAATATCTTGAAGCGGATTGTTAGCTCTGTTAATCGTCAGATGGTAACCCGTCGCATCGGCAGTCCATCCTAGAGCTTTAGCTTCATCTGTCAATTCATAACCTTCTTTTAACTCTATATTATAGGTATAAGATGTGACAGGATCAATGATATTCCCCCCGACATCACTAATCCCCATACCATTGATCATACGACCATCAAAGACACCATTTCCATAGTTGAAGTAATCATTTCTTGCCGTATTATTCTTAGGATCTTTCGCACCGTTAAATAGATAGTAGGACACGACCGATGAATCATCGTCGACAATACCATCGTTATTTCGATCGTAGCCAATGACCTGATTGCCAGACATTGGAGTCAGACCCCCTACACCGTTTTCTAAGACTTTCCACGTGTGTTCAATGCTTCCAAGTTCTTTGAGGACATTGTCATTTTTGTCATAGAGCTTAGCAGTTGCGGTCACTTTATGGTCCGGCCCAATTGCTTGGACAGCACCTCCCCAGTTATGCGTCAGAGGATCTATCTGAAAAGTATAGACGAAGTTATAGTTTGCTCCACCTCTCAGATTTGCAGGTTCTATCTTTAAATCAAGGTCTCCATTTATTTTTTCTTGGCTGAACTTTACACCACCGACTGGAGAAGGGGTCAATTTAATAGCCTTCCCATTTTGGAAATGAATTTTGATATACCCACCAGAATAGTCTGCTTCGTGTCCAGTAATACTAAAAGTCATGGACTCACGAACACTATCTACCGCATGGATATCCTTGATTGGCGAATGAGTTTTAAATTCTGCATTGACTTCATCTAGCGATCTCTTGCGCCTAGAAGAAGTTTTCCCGCTAGAGCCACTTTCTTCCTTGCTTTTCTGCTCAGTTTGAGTTGATTCTAGAGATTGCTTTTTCTCCTCATCTAAAGAAGGCTGACTCGCTTCCTTCGTATTGTCAACTTGAGAAACTGGTTGGCTCTGAGAGACTGGTGCAGATACTTCTGTTTTGGACGGTTCAGCTTTATCCTCCAGCTCCTTAACCGCTTCGTTCTGTGTTACCACTTTTTGAGGCTCAGAAATGACTTCCTGCCCATTCTCAGCACTTTTTTCCTTCTGTTGAATTTCCGCCTGCGTTTGTTGTTCCTTATTGTTGACTTGAGCTTCATCCGCTTGCACTGGAGAAGTAGCCATGACCATAAAGGTTCCTAGCAATACCGAACAGGTCCCAACACTTAACTTTCTAATTGAAAAGCGGGAAAAAGATTGATTAAAAATTTTTTTCTTCATCATTTCTCCTTTATATTCATACTTAATCTAATATAATAGCTTTATCATTATAACTTATAGTAAATCGAATTTCCAATAGAATGTTCATTTCTACATAAATTTCTTTATAACTCCGTTTGCATAGAAAAAGGAAGCTGAAAAACCAGCCTCCTTCTGTTGTTTTCATTCAATTTTTACCATTATTCCACACTGAAAAGATATGGATATACGGGTTGTTGACCTTGGTGAATCTCTACTTCAACATCTTCAAATTCTTCTGCGATTTCTTGGGCAATTTCATTGGCAAGTTCTTCGCTTCCGTCTTCACCGACATAGAAGGTTACGATTTCACTATCTTCGTCCAACATATGTTTCAAAGTTTCTGTCAAGGTTTGGTGCATGTCAGGATTTGACACGAGGATTTTCCCATCGACCATACCCAGATTATCATTTTCATGAATTGCTAATCCATCGATAGTTGTATCACGAACGGCTGTTGTTACACTACCGCTGATGACATCACCAAGGGCCGCAGTCATGCGCTCTTTGTTTTCTTCGATTGATTTGCTTGGATCAAAGGCAAGAAGGCTGGTCAACCCTTGAGGAATTGTACGTGCTTCTACCACAACAGCAGGTTGTTCAAGCACTTCAGCCGCAGACTGAGCTGCCATAAAGATATTTTTGTTGTTTGGCAAGAAGATAATGTTGCGAGCATTGACCTGTTCAACAGCCTTGATAAAGTCTTCTGTTGAAGGGTTCATTGTCTGACCACCTTCGATAACATAATCCACACCTTGGGCACGGAAGATATCTGCTAAACCTTGACCAGCTACTACTGCGATAAGGGCATACTCTTTTGTTTCAGCAGGCTTGTTGCCTTGAGTTGCTTCTTTTTCAACTTGCGCTTCGTGTTGGTTACGCATGTTGTCCACTTTTACCTTGATCAAGCTACCATATTTGAGACCTTCTTGCATGACAAGACCTGGATCTTCTGTATGGACGTGAACTTTGACAATCTCATCATCGTTGACAACAAGCAGTGAGTCGCCTAAGTCATTCAAGTAGTTACGGAATTCATCGTAGTCAAAGTCCTTAGAATAAGTTGGACCTTGTTTGAGGGCTACCATGATCTCCGTACAGTAACCGAAGGTAATATCCTCAGTTGCCACATGACCTGCTACAGACTTGTGATGCTCTGCATTAATCATTTCACTCATGTTGGCAGGAGTAGCTACAAAGTCTTCAGAAGCACTGTATTCACCAGTAAGAGCTGAAAGGAATCCTTCGTAGATGAAGACCAAACCTTGACCACCTGAGTCTACCACACCAACTTCCTTAAGGACTGGAAGCATTTCTGGTGTCTTAGCCAAAGCTGCTTTTGCGCCTTCCAAGGCTGCACGCATGACCTCAACAGCATCATCTGTTTGCTCCGCTTTTTTCTTGGCACCAATAGCCGCTCCACGAGAAACAGTCAAAATGGTCCCTTCAACTGGTTTCATAACCGCTTTATAAGCTACTTCGACACCGGATTGGAAGGCAAGAGCCAAGTCTTGACCTGTTAATTCATCTTTTTCCTTGATAGCCTGAGAGAAGCCACGGAAGAGCTGAGAAGTGATAACCCCTGAGTTCCCACGCGCACCCATCAAAAGACCTTTAGCAAGAATGCTCGCTACTTCTCCAACTGTAGAAGCAGGCTTATCTGCTACTTCTTTGGCACCATTTTCAATGGTCATTCCCATGTTTGTCCCAGTATCTCCATCTGGAACTGGAAAGACGTTCAATGAATTGACATATTCTGCTTGCTTATTCAAACGAGTTGATGCAGCTTGCACCATCTCTTGGAATAAACTGGTAGTAATTTTTGACACGATTATTCTCCTACAACTTTGATATTTTGAATGTAGACATTCACAGTCTGAGCAGTAATTCCTAGTTGATTTTCTAAACTAAAACGAACACGCTCTTGAATGTTTTTTGACACTTCGCTTATCTTTACTCCGTAGCTCAATACAGTATAAACATCAACTGCAATGCTACCATCTTCGGCTGCTTTTATAACAACACCCTTAGAATAATTTTCCTTACCAAGAAGGGCTTGGAAATTGTCTTTGAGGGCATTTTTACTAGCCATACCGACCACTCCAAAAATCTCAGTTGCGGCACCACCTACTACGGTTGCAATCACTTCATCTGTCAGTTCGATTTGACCATCTTTTGTATTAATTTTTACAGTCATTTTTTTTACCTCAACTAGTTGATACTCTATTTTATCATATTTCAGCCCAAGTGTAAAAGCAGAATGCTGTATCTGCGGATATTTACTCTATTTTTCAAATGGTTTTATCCTTAGAGCAAAAGAAAAAGACCAGTTAGGTCTTTTCATTTTTATTAAACGCGTTCAACTTTACCTGATTTCAAAGCACGAGCTGAAGCCCAAACTTTTTTAGGTTTTCCATCGATAAGAACAGTAACTTTTTGAAGGTTTGGTTTTACGGCACGTTTTGTTTGGTTCATCGCGTGTGAACGGTTGTTTCCTGATACAGTCTTACGACCTGTAAAGTAACATACTTTAGCCATTGTGTTTTCCTCCTATTAGATCTAATATAGCGGATGTGCTAGCACCACATACCGTACTATGTTATCACACTTTCTCTATTTTGGCAAGGAAATTCGAAGACTTTTTAGTGTCTAAATTTTTGGGACTAGTCAAATATCCTTATAACTCCATAAGAAAGCGAGATTTTTCAGACAAAAAACTGGAAAAAGTTTCGGCTCTGTAATTTCTGTAGTGGGTAAAACCACTGTAGGAATGATGGAGCCTATTTGTTGTAGAAAAAAGTCCCATAAGATCTATAATGAAAAGCGACCAAACCATCATTAAAAAGACTTATATGGAACCATTCAATTTTATCACAAACACACTGGGGATCAAAGACTAGAACATTACTATTTTGGATGTTCTAGATGCTGGAACTCATAAAGAAATCATCGCTAAGCTGGATTATCCTGCTCCTAAATACCCTCACTTCCAAGGACAAATGACTAAATATGACTTCCGGAAAGAATCAAAAATTCCCTATTTAGAGTGTGCGGGTTACAAGACTCTCATTCGATTGAGAAAGCGCCGTTTCCGCTGTAAAATCTGTAAAAAAATGTCTGTCGCAATCAAGCCCTTAATCAGATTAAAGATAAAGAGGAGAAACATGAGTGGAGTCGTAACCATCAAAACGGCAGCTTTCGCAATCACACTCGGTAGGGTTTCCATTCCTGACCAGACAGCTTTTCCTAGCCAACGTAGGCCTTGTTTCCACTTCTTCTCTTCTTCAGACCTGGTAACTTCTGATTTTTTTGAGTTGGAGTGTAGTATCTATAACCACTTCTAGTCACATATGCATCCATTTTCGTGTCCTTTATCATCTCTCTTCCCCCTCTTTTTATGGCTTCATTATACCATGGATGAGGGGGAATTACTAGATGTTCTATTTTTTATGCTTACGAAAACCTGCAAGACCCAACAATCCCAAAATCATTCCCACAACTGGAAGCATGCTTGCTGCTGTTCCTGTATTTGGAAGTGATGGCTGCGGTTGTGGCTTGCCTGGTTCTTTAGGCTCTGGTTTTGGAGGTTCTGGCGTTGTTGTTGTCACTTTCGCTGTCATCTCTTGTAAATTGACTGTATTGATAAAGGTATTTTCAACCTTCCCAGCCGAGATACGTTCTACCTCGATGTAGAAGTCTGCATCAAAGGTTCCTTTAACGCCTAGAGAGTTTAGGAAGTCTTGATTGATAACATACGACCATTTGCCTGCTTTTTCGTCCCATTTGACGGCCACAATCTTCTTGAGGAAGTCAGGATTTGTATCCTGGTTCACTTCAAATAAGAAGGCATAAGCTGTACCTTTGACAATCTTGTCACCAGCTTTGACTACTTTACCATCCTTCAGGATGACATCATAAGGCAAGATAAGGTCTTTCTCAGCTGTGTACTCTGTACCCTTGAAAATGCCTTGCCACTTACCTGTATATCGATCATGAACCACATCTAACTGGTCACTACCGTCATATTGGAAGAGGCTATCATGTTTAGCTGGAACAGTTACGCCATCAAGTAGATAGCGGATGTATTGGCCAATCTGTACCTCTTGACCGTCCAAGACTTTCTTATTATTCTTTTGATCCAGGGCATGTTTCTCTGGCTTCACATCAGGAACTGAGACAGTCACAAGGTTTGATTGATAGCCATTCCCAAAGTCAATCTGTTTAAAGTCATTCTCGACTTTGTCCCCTGCTTTAACCAAGAGTTTGGCTGGAAGATCAACAGTAACATTCTTATTTGGTTTCACGTAGTTCTGATAGAAACTCTTAGAATCCTTGGCTACCCAGAGATAGAACTCACCTTTAGGTTGCAAGTTCAATTCCTTCAAAATTTTATTGATTGCATCAGTACGTCCTGCATCTGAAAGTACATGATACATGTCAAATAGGTTTTTCACGTCTTTACCAGCAGCAGTCATCTTGATCTTGCTGTGGTCAACTGTGAAGGCTTTGTCTTGAACATCATCTAAGATTGCAAACTCCTTACCAAGTGCGCTCGCTGAAGCAAGAGTTTTGGCATAAGAACTGTAGTCTGTCATCAAGCGGAAGGTCACGTTACGATCAAATGTTTTAGCACCATTGATATCCTTTCCAGAATGATCTAACACAGATTTGACTGGTTTTGGAGGTCTTGGAGTGTAGTTCGTAACAGTATTTGAGAAAACTTCATAGTTATTCACTAACACTTTATAAGTGTTGTCATAGAAGCCCTTGTCATAGATTGGTTTCCAGGTAATCACAGGAGCTTCTAAGCGCTTCCCTTCGTAGGTTGCAGTAAAGGTATAAGTATTCTTTCCTGCATCATAGGCAACGCTCCATCCCGCTTTCTCTGCAGTTGCTTTCGTCACAGCTACATCAGGAACTGCTCCAGCTTCGAGTGGATCAATGATAGTAATCTTGTCACCTTTTTTAAGGTTCGCATAGATATTGTCATGATTCAATGTGTAGAGCTGCGTATCGTTTTTAGCAACTGTTTGGCCATCTGTATTCGTTTTATCTGTGTCAGATACAGACTTGCGGACAGTAGGTTTATACTGCAATTTGTAACCGTGATAGCTTGCGGATAACTTCTGATTTTTAGTTTCAGATAGAGTTTTAAGCGCCAAGGTTGGTTTGGCTGGATTTTTCGCATTGACCAATTCAGCTGATACAGGTTCAGTCTTAACTGGCTTCACGGTTGTTTTAGTAATGGTTGCAGTAGCTGGAACTCCAACAACCGGCGCTAAAGCCTTCGTATTCAAAGCAAACCAGAAAGTTTGGCCACCTGAATTATCTGGTCCATCCCATTGGATAAATTCGGATGTGAAGGCTGTCCCTTCCTTAAAGACACCAAGTGCAGCTCCCTTGTATTGGTAAGGTGAGTCAGATTTATCCCAAAGATGCCCCACATCTTGTTGGTCGTTGTAGCCTTCAGCGCGAACATAACCATTATTCTTGTTATAGCTTACAGTTGAGCCGTTAATTTCAACATGAGTTCCGTTAATGGCTTTCGCACCTTCCCAACCAATACGATTGTGATTGAGTGAAGAATAGGTCAGGGTTGCAGGAGTCTTTTCACTTGCTTTGAAAGCTACTTCTTTCCCATCCACGTTGTAGTAGTAGGTATCCGTAACCAAGAAATTCATGTAGTCTGCTGGTACACCGGTTCCATCGTTACGAGCTACTACGAATCCTTCTGTTGGGTCATTCAAGACATAGACATCATTCAATCCTGTCTTCCCTTGATTAAGAATCTCGAATTTTCGATGGATACGAGAAATATCATGCTTTTTACCATCTGCAGTTGAAACAGTCAAACCTTTCAGATTAGTGTAGTCAACTTCTGTTTTCCATCCAGTGCCAACATCCTCGTATTTCAAGACTTTAGTCGAGTCAAGAATACGAGCATAGCCTGAGGTTCCTTTTGATGAGAGAATGTAACCTTTAGTAGTTACCTGCGCTCCTGGAGCAGAGGACTCCACTGTTGCTTCAGGATTTGCTGTCGCAACACTAATGGCTTGCAAGACTACTTCTTTTATGTAGCCTTCCGTGCTTGTCTTAGCTCGAAGCTCATCGTACTTCTTCTGCCATTCCGCTTGGGTCTGCTTAGCTTTGTCATAAGCTGCTTGGTTTTGTTCCCCAATTTGCTTCGCTTCATCAGCTGAAGAAACTTCCTGTGTTTTAGAGGTTAAAAGTACACCAGAGTTTTTCAAATCTGTTGATTTACGATCAGCATCTTGATTAACTTGATCACTAGCATTCTTCTTCTCTGCATAGGCAGCCATGATGGCTTTGTTAAGCTCCACTTTGCTTTTTGCAGTTGCAATAGCTTTGTCATTTTGTTTCTTCAATTCTTCTACTTCTGCGATTGAAGAAACGGTACGTGTCACAACCTTAACCGTTACATCCTTTTTCTCCAAATCTATTGCAGCAGCTTCTACTGCTTGATTTAATTCAGTAGCTTGTTTGACAGTAGCTTCGTACTTCCCTTTTTCTTCCAGGTAGGTTGAGACAGCTTGCTGATTTCCTGCTAAGACTTTCTTAGCTGTTTGAGTAGCTTTGTTGTTTTGAGTCGCTGTCCCATCTGTGGCAGTCGAACCATCATTCGTCACTGTAACAGTTGTTGATTGTTCGTGCTTGCCTTTTTCAGTGGCCACAAAGCTATTATTAGCTTGAATGGCTTCCTGCGCTTCCTTAAAGGCTTCATTGTTTTGAACTTGTTTTTCAGTCGTTTCTTCAAGTGCCTTTATTTGCTTAGTCTGGTCTTGTTTAATCTCAGCCTTAGACTGTTCAAGACTTGATGAGGTAGTATTTGTACCCTTATCAATGCTTGATGTCTCAGATACAACTACTCCAGCTTGTTTAGCCTTGTCAGCAGCCTTTGTGACTGCACTATTATCAATCGCTACGGACTGGCTTCCTGTTGTTTTACCAGCTTGTGTAGCGTACATGTTATTGTCGTTTTCAATTTCAGGCTGAACTGCTTCATCCGCCAATACAGAACCTGCAGAGAAGGCTACAATACCTGCAACTGCAATTCCTGATACCAGGCCTTTAGCCCATTTTTTCTTACGGAAATATCCGTGTCCTTGTGTTTTTTCTGTCATATATCTCTCCTTTTCTTAATTAAAATAGTTTTTTCTTGTAAAAGTAACCTACTGCTGTCAACAACATGCCACCAATTACAGCTGGGAAACTTTGTTCTGTTCCTGTGTTTGGCAAAGTTACCATTTTACCATCCGCAGTTGAAACACTGATTATCTTGTCTTCATTTGTAACAGCTCCAAGTGCTTCAGGAGCAACTACAGAACCATCTGAAAGGATAAGATGCCCATTTTGAGTGCTAACAATAGAATCACCTGTGCTAGTTTGAACAGGTGATTTCGTAATATCATGCACTGCCTGACCTGTTGACGTAGATGCTGTTCCAATTTGTGACTTCCCTTTTTGTTAAACGCGTTCAACTTTACCTGATTTCAAGGCACGAGCTGAAGCCCAAACTTTTTTAGGTTTTCCATCGATAAGAACAGTAACTTTTTGAAGGTTTGGTTTTACGGCACGTTTTGTTTGGTTCATCGCGTGTGAACGGTTGTTTCCTGATACAGTCTTACGACCTGTAAAGTAACATACTTTAGCCATTGTGTTTTCCTCCTATTAGATCTAATATAGCGGATGTGCTAGCACCACATGCAGCACTATGTTAGCACACTTTCTCTATTTTAGCAAGGAAATTCGATGATTTTTTATTTAACGTAAACAACTCCAAGTTTACCAAAAGCGACTTCCCCACGGATAATCAAGGTTTTGTTTGTTGGCGCTACAGGAGCATCTGCCTTAGCTGCACCAAAGGAGGTTTCTACTTTCAAATCGACACGCCAGTGTTGTGGAACATAGACAGTTGCATTCCCGAAGGCCACTTCAATATTTAAAGTCGCAAAATCACCTAACATCTCTGCATTATCATAGTAGATTTTAGCATCCCCAAAAGCGACTTCCACTTGGTCATCTACGAGATCTTGATCTTGCTTATAGAAGGTCCCGCTACCAAAAGCGACTTCCTTATCCGTGACGACTGTTTTTTTGCCATCGTACCACCATTTTTTTTCATTCCAGAACTTACTTGAATGCGTCAGATAACCAACACCTAGAACTGCTAAGATACTAGCCCAAAACAAAGACTGGTTTGGAATAGGAAAAATGTTATAAAAATGATTCGCAATCATTAAGGCTACTAGAGCGGTAAAAACTGCTGAAGTTAGATGGCGTCTGAGAATGGATTCAACTGACTTGTAGGCAAAAAAGACGATACCAATCAAAGGCCATATTTTGCCATCCAAAGAAGGAATTCCAAAATTCCCTTGCAGCAAGATCCAAGCTGCTAAAACCAATAAAACAATACCAAATGCTTTCTTTTTCATGTTTTTTACCTCATGTTTCTTAGATTTTCTTTTAGGAGGGATTGGTAATGCCGTGAGACATGAACCTCCTTGTGCGTCTGATAAAAGGAAATGGTGCCTGTTCCTGAAAAGGACTTGTCCACTGAGTAAATCTGACGGATGTTTGCGATCGTTGACTTGGACACTCGACTAAAATAGCGAGGTAAGATGGACTCCAACTCATAAAGTTTGAGACGAACTTCATAGGCTTCCTTCTGGTTATGAGCATAAATCTTGCTCCCTTCTGTTTCAAAGAAGAGAATTTCTGACAGGTCTAGATAATATTCACCTGTCCCCTTGTAAAAAGTCAACCTCGGAGCCTTTGACTCTTGCAAAAGTCGTTGCAAATCTGCAATTTCATCTGTCAAAGTGGGGGTCTTGATGACAATTTCAGTCTCATCTAAATTGCCGTCAATCTCAATTCGTAACTTCATCACATCTCCTTTCTGACTCTACTATATCAAAGCTAAGTTAGGAATACAAGGGCAAAAAAGCAAGTGGTCAATTTGAAGCAGTAAGTGGTTGTAAGACTAGCTTGACTTACATATCAGAATAGGAAGAAAAGGAAGCCCCACACCATACCACAAGCATAGCCAGCGATGACATCCTTGGGATAATGAACACCCCCTAAAACCCTCACCAAGCCCAGCAAAGCTGAAAAGAGCAAGCATGCTAAGCCAACAGGTAGACTAGCATGCAGACAGGCCATGGAGATGATAGTTGCCGAAAAGACATGGCGACTGGGCATTGACTGTCCCGAGCTATCTTTTTCAAGCAGAGGACTGATGTCCCAAGTTTCATAAGGTCGCGGGTGGTTGATTTTCTTACGAAACAGAGACAAAATCACAAAACCTGATGCAGGAATAAGCACATAAACCCCAACTTGCTGACCCAGTCCCAGTTTCAGATAAGTGGTGACTAGCAAGATCAGATAGACCAAGGGCATGGCGACTGTCATCAAGCGATTAAAACTGCGTAACAGAAATAGAAGGGTGGGATGGCTGGTGAGCCTGGAGCTGATATTTCGATACCATTCTTGATAATTTTTCATTAAATTTCTCATTCATTACCTTGTTTTCGTCTACAGGTGAGACGTTTGTCTTCTAGTATAGAGCAGAAAAAGAAGGCCGTCAAGCCTTCTTTTGATTTATTCTTCTGCTTGGTCTTCTGTGAATTGGCTGTTGTAGAGATCCGCATAGAAGCCAGCTTGGCCCATCAATTCCTCATGGTTGCCTTGTTCGATGATATTGCCATCTTTCATGACAAGAATCAAATCTGCATTACGAATAGTTGACAAGCGGTGGGCGATGACAAAGGAAGTTCGACCCTCCATCAAACGGTCCATGGCTTTTTGAATCAACTCCTCTGTACGTGTGTCGACTGAGGATGTCGCTTCATCCAAAATCAAGAGCGGTGCATCTTTGAGAAGGGCACGAGCAATGGTCAAGAGCTGTTTTTGTCCAACAGACAAGGTTACGGTGTCATCCAAAATAGTATCGTAGCCATCTGGCAAAGTCATGATAAAGTGGTGGATTCCCACAGCCTTGCTGGCTTCCATCATTCGTTCATCACTGATGTCTGTCTGATTATAGATCAGGTTCTCTCGAATGGTTCCTTCAAAGAGCCAAGTGTCCTGCAAGACCATTGAAAAGGCATCATGTACTTCTGAGCGTTTCATGTCCTTAGTATCCACACCATCGATGCGGATACTTCCCTTATCTAGCTCATAGAACTTCATCAAAAGATTGACAATGGTTGTCTTCCCAGCCCCAGTCGGTCCAACGATAGCAACCTTCTGACCTGCATGAGCTGTCGCAGAAAAGTCATGGATGATGGTGCGCTCTGGTGTATAGCCAAAGGACACGTGATCAAAGACTACTTCCCCTTTCATATGGGCCAATTGTCTTTCCTTATGAGATTCATCTTGCATCTCTGCTTCAGACAAAAATTCTAATACACGAGTCATGGCTGCACTCGCTTGTTGCAAGCTCGTAATCCCTTGGGCAATCTGTGACAGAGGTTGAGAGAAGGTCCGTACGTAAACCATAAAGGCTACAATAATCCCTATAGTGATATGCCCTTCTAACGCCAGCGCGGCCCCAACGATGATGACTAAGACATAACTAAAGTTCCCAACAAAGAACATGGCTGGCATCATGATACCAGAGATAAACTGAGATTTCCAGATACTATCATGCAAGTCCTGGTTTAAACCTGCAAATCTCGCTTTGGAGGTGTCCACTGCGTTGTAGCTGGTCACTACATTATGGCCAGAGTACATCTCTTCCACATAACCATTGACGGCCGCTAGATTATTTTGTTGGGCTTTAAAATAACCCTGTGACTTGGCCATGATTACGGAAACCGCCGCAAAACCAACAAGGGTTGATACAACGGTTACCAATGCCAAAATCCAGTTCATCCCAAACATGGTCACCAAGACAGCAATCAACAAGAAACTAGCTGAAAGAACTGTCCCTAGACTTTGGTTGAGAGATTGCGCTGCTGTATCCACATCATTGGTCACGCGCGAAAGGGTATCTCCTTGTGAATGACGGTCAAAATAGCCAAGTGGCAAACGATTGATTTTTTCAGCGATTGCTGTCCGCAAGCGTTTTGAAAAATGCTGAATGCTCGTTGAAAAGATATAGGCCTGTGTATAATTAAGGATAGTTCCAAATACATACAGAACAACCAAAAATCCAGCAATGTTTGACACAGCTACCAAGTCGATTTCTGCAGCCAAACCATCTGAAATCAAATTTGTAATTTCCTTAATCTTAGTTGGACCATAAACGGTAATGATACTTGAAATGACTGCAGCCACAACTGCTATTAGGAGAGGGAGTTGGAGGCCTGCCATATAAGGTTTGCACTGTTTCCAGACTGAAACTTTTTTATTTTCCATGTTCCAATTCCTCCTTCGATAGTTGTGAGTAGGCAATTTCTTGGTAGACTTCGTTGGTTGCAAGAAGTTCCTTGTGGGTGCCTTGTCCCACGACTTTACCTTGATCCAAAACTAAGATCAGGTCGGCGTCCATAATGGTAGAAATCCGTTGCGCTACGATGAGCTTGGTCATGGATTTTGTTTTCTCAGCTAGCTCTTGGCGAAGGACACGATCTGTCTTGTAGTCCAAGGCTGAGAAAGAGTCATCAAAGATGAGAAACTCTGGTTTACGAGCCAAGGCACGCGCAATGGCCAAACGCTGTCTTTGACCTCCTGAGAAGTTGGTTCCACCTTGGGCTACTTCTGATGCAAGACCTGCTTCCTTGTCCTCGATAAATGCTTTAGACTGGGCCAATTCAAGGGCTTGCCACATAGCAGTCTCACTTAGAGGACTTTCTTGACTCTTACCAAAGTCTAGATTGCCCTTGACATCTCCTGAGAAGAGGACTGCTTTTTGTGGAATATAGCCGACCTTATTGCGCAAATCTTCCAAATTGTAATCTTGTACATTGACACCATCCACTAGGATTTGTCCATCTGAAACGTCGTAAAAACGTGGTAAGAGGTTGACAAGCGTAGACTTACCTGATCCAGTCGATCCGATGAAGGCTACGGTTTGACCCGCTTCTGCTTTGAAAGTGACATGTTCCACGACTGCTTCAGAGTTTTTTGAGTAGCGGAAAGTCACATCACGGAATTCCACTTGTCCTTGAACTGAAGGATCCGCTGTCTGTGCATGACTAGGATTTTCAATAGAAGAATGCAGATCCAATACTTGATTGATACGTCCTGCCGAAACCAAGGTACGAGGAAGAACGATAAAGAGTGCTCCCATGAGAAGGAAGCCCATCACGACCTGCATAGCATAGGACATGAAGACCACCATATCACTAAAGAGTGGCAGACGTTCTGCCAAACTTGCGTCGTTGATGATATAGGCACCAATCCAGTAAATGGCTAAACTCAATCCACTGGAAATCGCCATCATAATCGGGTTCATAATCGCCATCAATCGATTGACAAAGAGATTGAGACGTGTTACCTCATCGTTGGCTGCTTCAAATTTCTTATCTTGATAATCTTCCGCATTGTATGCACGAACAACTCGAATCCCAGTCAAACTTTCACGAGTGATGCTATTGAGTTTATCTGTCAATTTTTGGATGACAGATTGTTTTGGAAAGGCCAGAGTCATGAGAACAGTGGTCATTAAAACATTGACAATAACAGCCACAACGACTGCCCAGAGCCAGTATTCCGATTTCCCAAGGATTTTTCCAATGGCCCAGATAGCCATAATTGGCCCACGAGTAACCACTTGCAAGCCCATGGTAAAGAGCATCTGAACCTGTGTGATATCATTAGTCGTCCGAGTCAAAAGACTTGGGATTGAAAAACGTTTGATCTCTGTCTGCGAGAAATCTAGAACACGATTAAAAATATCGCTTCGTAAATGAGTTGTGTAAGACGCTGCAACGCGAGCAGCAAAGAAACCAACCATAACAGATGAAAAGAAAGCCAATAAAGACAAACCAATCATCTTCGCAGCTGGTGACCAGAGTTCACCCAACTGCGTTCCAGACATTCCCAGTAATTCTGTAATTTGCGAAATGTAAGTCGGCACCTCTAACTCGAGATAGACCGAGAAACAAGTAAACAGAATCGTAAGGACGATCATTCCCCACTCTTTTCCTGTAATACGTTTAGCGAGTTTCTTCATTCTCTCCTCCTATCTTCTCAACATTTTCTTGCAATTGCCCGAGTACCTTTTCAAAGATTGCCAAGTCTGACTTTGAAACACCCTCTAGCAGACTCTGATCGATCCGATCAAAAAATGCCTTAACTTTTTGCATCTGCGAACGCGATTTCTCCGTCAGGCGAACAAATTTTGCCCGCTTATCACTCGGGCTCGCCTCTAGCTCAACCAAACCATTTTGCACCATGCGCTTGACTAGATTACTCGCCACAGATTTAGTAATATTGAGTTCCTGTTCGATATCCTTAATCAAGACCAGTTCCTCTTTTTGTTCACAATGATCTAAAAAACGCAGAACCTGCCCTTGCGGTCCACCCATAAATTCAATGCCACATCGCTTAGCTTCTTTCTGTACCATCAGATGAACCTGGTGTCCAAAACGTTTGAACATTAACATCGGCTTGTCCATGATTGCTCCTTTCTTACGATAAATATAGTTCTCACAAGAACTATATAAGTTTCCATGAGAACTATTTTATCATTTTCAGAAAAGATGTCAAGAAAAAAGTTTCCTAGAGAACTATTTTAGTTTAAATTGACATTAGGCAATATTTTTTCTATAATAAGCACTAACTACTGTGGATAGAAATCCATTCACTCGATGAAGGGAGAAAACGTTCAAATGAAACCAGAAGAACAAAGAGTTTTAGGAATCTTGGCAACCATTTTTGGAGCCATCGCACTTTTAGGGTCCTGGATTCCATTTATTAACTATCTATCATTTTTCATCGCCATCGTCGCATTTATCTTGGGGATTATCGGCCTTATCGTCAACCTCAAAAAACGGAAAACAATGGCCATTATTGGAACAGCTCTGTCAATTGCTTCTATTGTACTTTTCTTTACGACCCAGGTACTGTACGCTAATGTCTACAAAGAGTTTGTCAGGGAGTTTAACCGTTCCTACAGCGAGGCGAGTGCCTCAATGGAACGCGAAGAAGAAAGCGACTTGACAGATGATAGCGCCTATTCCATCCCAGAGGAGGAAGAAGACGATAACTTCACCTGGACCCAAGAACAGTTCGACGCCTTAATCGAAGGTGACCTTGACAACAAAGGAAAAGGTGGTACCAACTACAAGGATATTATCAAAAAACACGGACTACCAGACTCCGAGTTTGACTCCACTATCGGAGGGTACGATACGAGAAAAATCACCTATATCTCCATTGGAGACAAGATCAAGACTGTTACCTTAACTTTTGCAAAACAGGACAATGGACAGCTCTTGCTCGTTCAAAAACATGCAGTCGGTCTAGGTTTAGAAAAAAGCAAGCAACAAAACGACTCTGAAACCAGAGTTTAAGTTCAAATATCAAAAAAAACGAACAGCTAGTAAAACTGTTCGTTTTTCAATTAGAAACCATCTACGTTCGTATAAATCTTTTGTACGTCTTCGTCGTCTTCAAGAACGCTGTAAAGTTTTTCAAAGGTTTCAAGGTCTTCGCCTGACAATTCCACTTCTGACTGAGGAATCATTTCCAATTCAGTCACTTGGAATTCTTCAATCCCAGACTCACGAAGGGCAACGATAGCCTTGTGAAGGTCTGTTGGAGCTGTGTAAACAGTGATTGTTCCTTCTTCTGCTTCTACATCGTCCACATCCACATCTGCTTCTAGCAATTGCTCAAAGACTGCATCAGCGTCCTCACCTGCAAATACGATCACACCCTTGTTATCAAAGAGGTATGAAACCGAACCTGAAGCACCCATGTTTCCGCCGTTTTTACCAAAGGCTGCACGGACATTAGCCGCTGTACGGTTGACGTTAGAAGTCAAAGTATCAACGATCAGCATAGAACCATTTGGTCCAAAACCTTCGTAACGTCCTTCTGTAAAGGTTTCGTCTGTGTTTCCTTTGGCTTTATCAATCGCTTTATCGATAACGTGTTTTGGCACTTGGGCTTGTTTCGCACGGTCAATAACGAATTTCAAAGCAGTGTTTGATTCTGGGTCTGGATCCCCTTTTTTAGCTGCTACATAGATTTCTACACCAAATTTTGCATATACTTTAGAGTTAGCTCCATCTTTAGCCGTTTTCTTGGCTACGATATTGGCCCATTTACGTCCCATTAGGAATCTCCTTTTTTCACATTTTAATCTTTCTTATTATAACACAAGTTTTTTCGATTTTCACTAGAGGAAATGGATTTTATTCAGCAAATCCAGCTAGGATTGTCCTTTTGTTGCCAAGATTGCCTTGCCTTCTTTTATCAGGGGATGGCGGAAAAGTGAAAAGTACAGTTGGGTAGTCATGGCAACCCAGATAAGGGGTTCGCAGAGAATAACTCCCCTATACCCTGCCCAAGGGATAATCAAGACCACAAAAACGATCTTCCCGATTAGTTCTATAAAGCTGGAAACTAGAGGAAGGACTTTCTGCCCCAATCCCTGCAAGCAATTGCGATAAATCAGCAAAAGGCTCAAAATCGGATAAAAGACTGAACTGATTTGCAGGTAGAGGCTACCATTTTCTACCAAGTATCCATCCGTCGAACTGGCCAAGAAGGAAACCAAGCTAGGACTGGCAAAAAAGAGGAAAATACAAATAAAACCTGCCCAGGACATGCTCAGGCGACTGCCAATTCGAAGACCTTGAACAATGCGGTCTGGTCGCTTGGCCCCGAGATTTTGAGAGGCAAAGGTCGTCATAGCAGAAGAAATAGCCGTCATCGGAAGGAGAGCAAAAGCCATAATGCGTCGAGCTGCTGTTTGGGCACTAATAATCACAGCTCCAAAAGTATTGACCGAAGATTGTAAAATCACACTACCGATAGACACAATGGAACTCATCAAACCCATAGCCAAACCTTGCTCTAAAAGATCCGCGTACAAGGCCTTGTCCCATTTAAAATGCTTGAGTTGAGGAAGCAGTTCTGGAACACTCTTACGGATATAATAAAAGCAGAGAACAGCTGATAAGCCTTGCGAGATGATGGTAGCAAGCCCCGCAGATTGAACTCCCAGATGCAGTTGCGTAATGAAATAGAGATCCAGAACCACATTGACCAAGGCAGAAAAAATCAGAAATCCAAGAGCTGCTAGACTGTCTCCAATGGACCGCAACAAACCTGCAAAGAGATTATAGGCAAAGCTGACGCCTACACAGGTCACAATCATAGAAATATATTGATAGGACTGAGGAAGGATTTCTGCAGGAGTATCTAAATATTGCAAGAGTGGATACAGACCGACAAATCCCATCAGCATGACCACAATGCTCAAAAGAGCACCTAAAATCCAGGTAGCTGCTACTGCTTCCTTGATCTTTGTAAAATTCCGAGCCCCATAATAGCGGGCAATGACGATCCCCATGCCATTGCCAACACCAAGCGTAAAGCCTATAATCAAGTCAAAAATGGCAGTTGTCGCCCCTACTGCTGCCAAGGAATCTTGACCAAGAAATCGTCCAACAATCAAGACGTCAGCTGTATTATAGAGCTGTTGGAAAATATTTGACAGCAAGATTGGAAAGGCAAAGCTTAACAGCGCAGGAAGAATAGGACCATGTATCAAGTCCACGGATCGTTTCTTATTCATAAAGCTATTATATCAGCTTTCTAAAGGAGCGACAAGGCTCTATCACTAAGTTTGCAATCAATTGCTTACAGAGAGACAATTTGCTATAATCAAGAAAAGGAGGTCATTTATGAATTTGACCAGTCAATTAATAACCGATGCATTTCCCGATCTGGATAAGGTTGAAAAGCTAAACAAGGAAGCTTTCCCCAAGGAAGAACGAGTCCCTCTATCCGAGTTCTTGCGCTATCAGGACCGAGAAGACGCTCACTTTTTTGCCTTTTATAACCAAGAAGAGTTTGTCGGCTTTGCTTTTGCCATCTCCAATCAAAAAGCTTTTTATATCAGCTTTTTTGCCATCATGCCCCACTTGAGAAGCCACGGATATGGAAAAGAAATCATCGAAAAGCTGACTGATTTTTACCAGCGAACCATGTTATTGGAAGTCGAGCGATTGGACGAAGAATGCGATAACTTGGAGCAGAGAAAGGCACGCATGGACTTCTACCGCCAAAATGGTTTCAAAACAGCCAATGCTTTTCTAGAGTACGAAGGTTTGAGTTTTGAAATTCTCTACCGTGGCGACTATTTTGACGAAGAAGCCTATCGCGACATCTTCCAAAAGCTACAGAATGAACATTATTTTGACTTTCATATAGAGTATCGTCGTTTTAGTGACCATTAAACAGGACTTATCCATCCAGTGAAGAACCTCTCTTTTTCGATAGAAGCTACATATAAAAATGCATGTAATCTACGATTACATGCATTTTTTATTTTCAACTGATCAGAATAAACTTTTATTCTCTCTATGGCTTAAGCTTCTGCATTGCCTTCCGGAAGAAGGAAGTAGAGAATAGCATAAGCTAAGATTCCAGAACCACCAAGTAGGGTGAAGATAATCCAAAGTGCACGAACAAGTGTGTGGTCCATGTTAAAGTAGTCACCGATACCAGCACAAACACCAGCAATCTTTTTGTCTTGTACGTTTCGAACAAGGCGTTTTTCCATTATAGTAGTCTCCTTTTTATAGAATGATTTAATTTTTTTGATTAAATACTCTTTTATTACGCTTTTGAAGCTTATGGAGACTTAATATTTAAACATAAAAAGCAGAGAAAGACTTCTCCGCTTTTATTTTTAATCTTCAATTTCGATTTCGAGTCCGTCGCCTAGGTCAAGTGTTACTTCTTGGTTAGGTGCTAAATCTTCTGCAACAGAGGTAGGAGTTGTTCTTTCTTCATCTTCAATCAAACCATATTGAACACGGACTTGGTGGTCAATGGCATCAAAGATTTCTGGGTGATCCGCCAAGTATTTCTTAGCATTTTCAGATCCTTGTCCGATTTTTTCACCCTTGTAAGAGTACCATGCTCCCGCTTTTTGGATGATATCGAGATCACTTGCAATCTTCAAGAGCTCACCAGTCTTAGAAATTCCTTCTCCGTACATGATTTCAACAAAGGCTTCCTTAAATGGTGGAGCTACCTTGTTTTTCACGACCTTGATCTTGGTTTCCTTACCGACATTGGTATCTTTTTGATCACCAGTTCCCTTGATTTGTGTGCTTCCACGAACATCCAAACGGACTGAAGCGTAGAATTTCAAAGCACGTCCACCAGGTGTTGTTTCTGGATTTCCAAACATGACTCCAACTTTTTCACGCAATTGGTTGATAAAGATGGCAATTGTTTTGGTTTTATTGATAGAAGCACCAAGTTTACGCATGGCCTGGCTCATCATACGAGCTTGCAAACCAACGTGACTATCTCCAATATCCCCATCAATTTCCGCACGAGGTACAAGGGCCGCAACCGAGTCGATAACGACAAGGTCAACTGCACCTGAGTCAATCAATTTTCCAGCAATTTCAAGACCTTGCTCTCCTGAGTCTGGTTGTGACAAGAGCAATTCGTCAATGTTCACACCAAGGGCTGCAGCATAGGCTGGGTCAAGAGCATGTTCCGCATCGATAAAGGCTGCAATACCACCTTCTTTCTGTGCTTGCGCAACAGCGTGAAGGGCAACCGTTGTCTTACCAGATGATTCTGGTCCATAGATTTCGATGATACGTCCTTTAGGATAACCACCTGAACCAAGAGCAATGTCCAGAGCCAATGAGCCTGAGCTCATCACTTGAACTTTTTGCTCCGCGCGCTCACCCAAGCGCATGATTGAGCCTTTACCAAAGTCTTTTTCGATCAATTTAAGAGCATCGTTCAATGCTTTTTCACGGTCTGCTCCAAATTTTTTCCCAATTTCATCTAATTTTTTTGTTGGTTTTTTCGCCATTTTGTTCTCCTATATTCTACTGGTCCTTAGACCTATCTTTCATTATACCAAAATTTAGTCACTTAATAAAGCCTTGCGAACTAGGTTAAAGGCATGCATGACCGCAATATATCGGACATCTGCTCGACTCCGTCCTGCGATATTAGCCTTGATCACCTCTGTCCCTTTGGCATGTGCCAGTCCAATAAAAACTGTACCAGCTGGATGACCCTCTAGGCTATCTGGCCCAGCTACACCTGTCAGACTGACTCCATAATCAGACTGAGTCTTGATCCGTGCCTGCTCTGCCATTTTTCGAGCCGTAAACTCAGAAACAACCCCGTGTTCTTTTAGCTCTTGCTCGGAAATATCCAACATCTTGGACTTTTCTTCTAGGCTGTAAGTGACAAAACCGCCATTAAAGATTGCTGAAACGCCCGAAAAGTCTGCTAATGTCGCTTGAAAGAGACCTGCCGTCAAGCTTTCTGCCGCAGTAATGCTTTTCTGTCTCTTCTTTAGCTCTTCTACAACGACACTTGCGAGGCTGGTTTCTTCCCCATATCCGTAACAGATGTCTCGTAAAGAAATTCCCTCGAAAGTTTGGCGACTCAAGATTTGATTTTCTAAGATATCCAGCGCTTGATCAGCCTTTTCTTGACTAACTGCTTTTGTAGACAAGCGCAAGGTCACTTCTCCTGTTTTGGCATACGGCGCCAAAGTCGGATCGGTTTGATGGTCAATCAAATCCGCCAAAATGGTCACCAACTGACTCTCCCCAATTCCAAAGAAACGGAGCACACGTGAGTATAACTTGGTACCAGTCATTAACTTAGGTAAGAGTTGATTTAAGACCATAGGTTTCAATTCACTAGGTGGTCCCGGGAGGACCACGTAGGTCACGCCATCCACTTCCGACACCCCTCCTACTGCTAAACCTGTCTCATTTGGCAGTGGAGTCGCCCCTTCTACAATTTGGGCTTGGCGCTCATTATTCGGTGTCCGAGCATAGTCAGGTCTATGAGCAAAGAAAATATCCAGTTTCTCTTGCGCTTGAGGGTCAAACACTAGATCTTTTCCTAAAAATTTTGCCAGGGTTTGTTTGGTCAAATCATCCTCAGTTGGTCCCAAGCCCCCTGTCAAAATCACAAGATTACTACGTTGGCTCGCAATCTCCAGCAAGGACAAAAGACGAGCTTCATTATCTCCAACAGCAGTTTGGAAATAGACATCTACCCCGATTTCGGCTAGTTTCTCTGATAAAAACTGAGCATTGGTATTGACAATCTGCCCTGTTAAAATTTCTGTTCCGACAGCAATAATTTCTGCTTTCATGTTTCCTCCTACTTATCTATTCGAATTTTTTTGAAAAAATCGCAGGAAATTTCCCACGATTTGATTCTTTTCTTATTCTGCTTCTTCGTTTGAAGCGTTCGTACTGGTTGAAGGAGCTGTCCGACCAAAGGCTGTTTCGTACAGTACCGCATTGGTTTCCAATTCTGTCACTGGCTCTTTACCTAGCGAACTACGCAAGAGATTTTGCATCTCGAGCATATGTTCTGAAGTGACAATCTGATAAGAAATTCCCTGTAGCTCAGCATCTTCCCCACGCAATTGATGCGTTTCGATATTCTTGAAAGAATCTTGATAGCCGAGCAATTGTGGAATGCTTTTAGCTGACAAGTCCACATTGGTCTGCATGTTATCACTCAAAGCTTTGAGGATACCTTGATAATGGCTCACACTGTTTAGGCTCAAAACCTTCTCAACGATTTTTTGAATGACTTCACGTTGACGTTTTTGACGACCATAGTCTCCTTCTGGGTCTTGGTAACGCATCCGTGAATACACCAGAGCTTCCTCACCATTCAAGGTTTGTTCTCCAACACCGATGGAAATCTTATTAAACTCCTCTTGGTCAGCAATCGAAATTGGGAAACCAAGTGTATTGTTGACGGTGATCCCACCAACTGCATCCACCAATTGTTGAAGCCCCTGCATGTTAACCATCACATAGCGGTCAATGTGGATATTCATCATCTTTTGAATAGTAGAAATTGCAAGTTCTGCACCACCATTAGCATAGGCCGCATTGAGTTTGGCTTCCTGAACTTGACCGTTTCCAGTCTCAATCTTGGTCAAAATATCCCGTTCCAAACTCATCATTGTGGTTTTCTTTGTTTTGGGATTAACCGTCAGGAGAATCATGGAATCACTATTTCCCGCCCACGGGTCTGTACGTTCCACATTTCCCGTATCTACCCCCATCAAGAGGATAGTCAGAGGCTCCGTCGCTTCGATAACATTGGTTTCTTCCCCGATTTTTTTGTAAGTCTTTTTACTTAGGGTTTCTGTTCCCTGTTGGTAGATGGTATAGCCATAAACCGCTACACCTAAAACTGTTACTGCTAGGAAACCTAGCACCATTCCAATTAATTTTTTAATCATCTCGTTATTCATTTATCAGCTTGCCCATAAGACAAACATCTAAAAATATCCCTTCTGCTAAATAGGCTCCTCTTTCTTGTAAGCCTTCTGTGATGAATCCCATTTTTGAATAGAGGTGGATCGCAGCCTCGTTTCGTTTTTGTACACTGAGTTGCAAACGGCACAAGACACCACTGGATTTAGCCCACTCGATGCCTTCTTCTAGAAGTATAGTCGCCAAGCCTTGGTTCCAGAATTTCTTTCGAACTGCTAGAAAAACATCACCGATATGTCGAACTCTTAAATGTTGGTCTGCTGTGATATTTAAGACTCCTGCAATCTCATCATTCAGTAAGGCGAGGAGAGTAATTTGATTCTCTGATGCAGCTTGTTTTTCGATAAAAAGAGCCATTTCAGAAGCTGTCATCATGATACCATTTTCATCCAAGCTAGTAAAATCTGTCTCTTGACCGACACAATCTAAAAATGCAATTAAGGCTGTAGCATCTGAAATCTCTGCCTCACGAATACACAACTCATACTCCATCTTGAAGCTCCTTGATGAGTTGTTCAGCCCGAGAGCCATGAGCTGTAAAATGAAGACAACGACCCTCAGCTTCTTTCAAAATTTCCAACTCCAAGTAAGAATCTGGTAAATCTTCACCCAAAAGATGCCCCCACTCAATAACAGTCACACCACCACCGAAGAGAAACTCATCCAAGTCAATAGAATCAGCATCACCTTCGATACGGTAGACATCCAAGTGGTAAAGTGGCAAACGCCCTTCGTACTCTCTGACAATGGTATAGGTTGGACTTTTAATCATTTGACGGATATCCAAGCCCTTAGCAAGGCCCTTTGTAAAGGTTGTTTTACCCGCACCCAACTCTCCAGTCAAGATCAGAACATCGTCTTTTTGAAGCAAATGACCTAATCTTTCTCCGAGAGCTAGAAGCTCTTCTTCATTTTTTGTGTGCATGCTACTATTATACCAAAAAGTTTTCTTTTGTGTGAATTTTCTTTATGGACTTACTATAACAATTTTGAAAAATTCTCCTCTACTTAAAAGAATACAACTATTGAAAAAACAAACAGGATATCCCGAATCAGGTGTCCATAAAAGGAGATTTCCCTTTGGATACATTTGGGAAAAAGGAAACGTGCGCATAGAAAACCAACACTGATATAAAGAAGAATCGAGGAAATCACTAAGGGATTCCTCAAGAAAACTATCGTAGCTAGAACGGAAATGACGACTGTTTTCTTTTTGTTTAGGTAATTTTCTATATCGCGAAAAATTTTATCAAAAGGTAAGAAAATCAATAGATCTACTCCTAGCAAGAAAAAGAAGGAGGGTAAAAAGAGGTCAACCAATTCCTGCTGCAATTTGCTAGTGGTCTGGATGCTTTCTGAGAGAACCAGACAGGTTGCCAGAAGATTGACTACTAAAAGGAGGCAATAAACCAGACTCACTTTCTTTTGAACATGTAAAATACTATGTCTAGACTGGTCTGCTGTATGGAAATAATTTATCCCAGCACATAGAACAGAAATTCCTACTATCAAAATCAAAAAATAAGCATTGGTCTGTTTTAAAGATAAAAAGGATTCTTTCCATAATAGACAACTAGAAAAACTAATCTGGATGACTGCAATCAGTAACAATAGGCGAATTGATTTTACCATTTCTTTTCCCTCCCTATATGGGATTATACCTTGTGAGGAGTTTGAAATGATTGTTTCCGCCTCAAGTGTCCATTTTTTGTGCTCAACTGACCAAAAAACAGCTCTGTTGTGTACAGAACTGTTCTTTTACCAGTTTAATCCTTAAACCAGAGAGCAATTTCACGTTTTGCAGAAGCTTCCGAATCGGAGCCGTGAACTACATTTTGAATGGCTTGATTGTCTCCTGCAGCCTTGGCAAAATCTCCTCGGATAGTTCCTGGCAGAGCTTCTTCTGGACGAGTAGCCCCCATCATGGTCCGCCAAGTTTCAATTACTTTCGGACCTGATAGAATGCCCACCACTACTGGTCCTGAAGTCATAAACTGACGGATAGGAGGATAAAAACTTTTTTCAACCAAGTCTTGATAGTGTTGGTCAATCAAAGCTTCTGAAACTGTTGAGCGTAGCTCTAATTTTTCGAGTTTGAAACCTCGTTGTTCCATTCTTTGCAGAATTGCGCCAACCATCCCTCTTTTCACACCATCTGGCTTAATGATAAAGAATGTTTGTTCCATATGAACACCTCCTTGGCATTTTAGTTCTTCTATTCTACCATACTTTATGAAAAAGTGGGAAAATTTTCTGAAATAAAACAAAGAGAACCCAAAGGTTCTCTTGTTTGCTTTTATTCTACTGTTTCTTCAACTTGGATTTCCACAGTTTCATCTACTGGAGCGTTTTCTGCCTCTTCTTGTTCTGGAGCCAGATATTCTGCTTCATTGATGGCTTGTGGTTCAAGGTTACGGTAGCGAGCCATACCAGTACCAGCTGGGATGATCTTACCGATGATAACATTTTCCTTGAGTCCAAGGAGATGATCTTTCTTACCACGGATGGCCGCATCTGTAAGGACACGAGTTGTTTCCTGGAAGGAAGCCGCTGACAAGAAACTATTTGTTTCAAGTGAGGCTTTGGTGATTCCCATAAGAACTGGGCGACCAGTCGCTGGAACTCCACCTGCGATAAGAACATCCTTGTTGGCATCAGTAAAGTCGTTGATATCCATGAGAGTACCCATAAGAAGGTCTGTGTCACCTGGATCCATGACACGAACTTTACGGATCATTTGACGAACCATTACCTCGATGTGTTTGTCACCGATTTCTACCCCTTGGCTACGGTAAACTTTTTGTACTTCACCAAGAAGGTAGGTTTCAACTGATAAGACATCACGAACAGCAAGGAGACGTTTTGGTTGGATAGAACCTTCTGTCAATGCTGCACCGCGAGAGACTTGGTCTCCAACTTCGACACGCATACGTGCTGTAAATGGAACCACGTACTCACCTTCGCCAGTTTCACCCTTAACAAAGACTTTCTTGGTACGAGTTGACGCGTCTTCTTCGATAGCTGTAACTTGTCCTTTGACCTCTGTGATGACCGCTTCCCCTTTAGGATTGCGGGCTTCAAAGATTTCTTGGACACGAGGAAGACCCTGAGTGATATCGGTATTTGAGGCAACCCCACCCGTGTGGAAGGTACGCATTGTAAGCTGTGTACCAGGTTCCCCGATAGATTGGGCAGCGATTGTACCAACTGCTTCACCAACTTCAACTGCATCACCAGTCGCCAAGTTGATACCGTAACAGTGACGGCAGACACCATGACGAGTGTTACATGTAAATACGGAACGGATAGTCACTTCTTCCACACCAGCATCGACAATTTCACGCGCCTTGTCTTCTGTAATCAACTCATTTGGACCGATGATCACTGCACCAGTTTCTGGATGTTTAACAGTTTTCTTAGTGTAACGACCGTTGAGGCGTTCTTCGAGAGACTCGATCATCTCTTTTCCTTCTGCGATAGAACGGATCAAGAGACCACGGTCTGTTCCACAGTCGTCCTCACGGATGATAACGTCTTGGGCAACGTCAACCAAACGACGAGTCAAGTAACCTGAGTCGGCTGTCTTAAGGGCCGTATCGGTCATACCTTTACGGGCACCGTGAGTTGAGAAGAACATTTCGAGTACTGACAAACCTTCGCGGAAGTTTGAAAGGATTGGCAATTCCATGATACGTCCGTTCGGAGCGGCCATCAGACCACGCATACCGGCAAGCTGTGAGAAGTTTGAGATGTTACCACGGGCTCCAGAGTCCATCATCATAACGATTGGGTTCTTAGGATCTTGGTTGGCAACCAAACGTTTCTCTAATTTTTCACGGGCTGCACGCCATTCAGCTGTAACAGCGTTGTAGCGCTCGTCGTCTGTGATCATACCACGACGGAATTGTTTGGTGATTTGTTCTACACGTTTATGTGATTCTTCGATGATTTCAGCCTTGTCTTCAACAACTGGGATATCGGCAATACCCACTGTCAAACCTGCAAGAGTTGAGTGGTGGTATCCGAGGTTCTTCATGCGGTCAAGTAGGGCAGAAGTTTCTGTCGTACGGAAACGTTTGAAGATTTCAGCGATGATATTCCCAAGATTTTTCTTCTTGAATGGAGGGTTGAGTTCAAGATTGCTGATTGCTTCCTTGATATCTCCACCTAGTGGCAAGAAGTATTTAGCTGGAACACCTTCTGTTAAGTTGGCATTTGTTGGTTCTTGCAAGTAAGGCAGACCCTCTGGCATGATGTCGTTGAAGAGGATTTTACCAACTGTTGTCAGCAAGACCTTGTTTTTTTGCTCTTCAGTCCATGGTTTGTTGAGGCTGTCTGTTGCAATACCAACACGTGAGTGGAGGTGAACATAGCCATTGCGGTAAGCCATAACCGCTTCGTCACGGTCTTTGAAGACCATTCCTTCCCCTTCACGACCAGCTTCTTCCATGGTCAAGTAGTAGTTACCCAAAACCATGTCCTGAGATGGAGTAACAACTGGTTTACCATCTTTCGGGTTCAAGATATGCTCAGCAGCCAACATCAAGATACGAGCTTCTGCTTGAGCTTCTTCTGAAAGCGGTACGTGGATGGCCATTTGGTCCCCGTCAAAGTCGGCATTGTAGGCTTCACAGACAAGCGGGTGCAAACGAAGGGCCTTACCATCGATCAAGACTGGCTCGAAAGCTTGGATACCCAAACGGTGAAGGGTCGGTGCGCGGTTCAAAAGTACTGGGTGTTCTTTGATTACTTCTTCAAGGATATCCCAGATACGTTCGTCTCCACGTTCCACCAAGCGTTTAGCCGCTTTGACGTTCTGCACGATGTCGCGCGCAACGATTTCACGCATCACAAATGGTTTAAAGAGCTCAATCGCCATTTCACGTGGCACACCACATTGGTACATCTTAAGCGTTGGACCAACGGCGATAACGGAACGTCCTGAGAAGTCAACACGTTTTCCGAGCAAGTTTTGACGGAAGCGCCCTTGTTTCCCTTTAAGCATGTGGCTCAATGATTTCAGTGGACGGCTACCTGGTCCTGTGATCGGACGACCACGACGACCGTTGTCAATCAAAGCGTCAACTGCTTCTTGTAGCATACGCTTCTCATTTTGAACGATGATGCCTGGTGCATTCAACTCAAGCAAACGAGCCAAACGGTTGTTACGGTTGATAACACGACGGTAAAGGTCGTTCAAGTCAGATGAAGCAAAACGGCCACCATCCAACTGCAACATTGGACGAAGATCTGGTGGAATAACTGGAAGGATGTTGAGAATCATCCATTCAGGTTTGTTTCCAGACTTGTAAAAGGCATCCAAAACATCCAAACGACGGATGGCTTTGACACGTTTTTGTCCAGTAGCTGTTTTCAACTCTTCTTTGAGTTCGGCAATTTCTTTTTCAAGATCTACTTGTTTCAAGAGGTCTTGGATGGCTTCGGCACCCATCTTGGCAACGAATGATCCATAACCATACTCACGCAAGCGTTCACGGTATTCACGCTCTGTCATGATAGACTTGTGCTCAAGCGGTGTATCCTTCGGATCAATCACCACATAAGCCGCAAAGTAGATCACTTCCTCGAGGGCACGAGGACTCATATCAAGGGTCAAGCCCATACGGCTTGGAATCCCCTTGAAATACCAGATGTGAGATACAGGAGCTTTCAACTCGATGTGCCCCATACGCTCACGACGAACTTTCGTACGCGTCACTTCAACCCCACAGCGGTCACAAACAATCCCTCTATAACGAATGCGTTTGTACTTACCACAAGCACATTCCCAGTCTTTTGTAGGACCAAAGATGACTTCGTCAAAGAGTCCTTCACGTTCTGGTTTCAAGGTACGGTAATTGATTGTTTCAGGTTTTTTGACTTCTCCATAAGACCATGAACGGACTTTGCTTGGAGAAGCTAGGGTGATTTGCATACTTTTAAAACGATTTACATCAACCACTATTTCTTCCCTTTCTATTCTAAGTGAACTGTTTATTCTTGTTCAGCAGCTTCTTCTGTTGCTTCCGCTTTTGTTGCTTTCTCAGCTTCTTCTGCTTCAAAAGCTGCTTTAGCCTCTTGGGCTGCTTTTTCGCGGGCTTTTTCAAGGTCATCTACGTGGATGACATCTTCGTCCATTCCTTCATCCAAGTCGCGAAGTTCCACTTCTTGGTCATCTTCGTCAAGGACACGCATGTCAAGACCAAGGGATTGCAATTCTTTTACAAGAACTCGGAAGGATTCTGGAACACCTGGTTTTGGAATTGGTTTTCCTTTTGTAATAGCTTCATAAGCTTTCAAACGTCCGTTGATATCGTCAGACTTGTAAGTCAAGATTTCTTGGAGAACATTTGACGCACCGTAGGCTTCAAGAGCCCAAACTTCCATCTCACCGAAACGTTGTCCACCAAACTGAGCTTTACCTCCAAGTGGTTGTTGGGTAACGGTTGAGTATGGTCCGACTGAACGCGCGTGCAATTTATCATCAACCATGTGGTGGAGTTTGATCATGTACATGACACCAACTGATACACGGTTGTCAAACGGCTCACCTGTACGTCCATCGTAAAGGATTGTTTTAGCATCGCTATCCATACCTGCTTCTTTAACAGTGTCCCAAAGGTCTTCAGAACTTGCTCCGTCAAAGACTGGTGTTGCGATGTGGATACCAAGAGTACGGGCTGCCATACCAAGGTGGAGCTCCATAACCTGACCGATATTCATACGTGATGGCACCCCAAGTGGGTTCAACATGATATCGACTGGAGTTCCGTCTGGAAGGTAAGGCATGTCTTCTACAGGAACGATACGAGAGACAACCCCTTTGTTTCCGTGACGTCCGGCCATCTTATCTCCGACCTTGATCTTACGTTTTTGAGCGATGTAGACGCGAACCAGCATGTTAACACCTGATTGCAACTCATCTCCATTTGCACGTGTAAAGATCTTAACATCACGAACGACACCATCGGCACCGTGAGGTACACGAAGAGAAGTATCACGCACTTCACGAGACTTGTCTCCGAAGATAGCGTGCAAGAGACGTTCTTCAGCTGAAAGGTCTTTCTCTCCCTTAGGTGTGACTTTACCGACAAGGATGTCCCCTTCTTTAACCTCGGCACCGATACGGATAATACCCATTTCGTCAAGGTCTTTAAGGGCATCTTCACCAACGTTTGGAATTTCACGAGTAATTTCTTCAGGCCCAAGCTTTGTATCGCGCGTTTCTGATTCGTATTCTTCGAGGTGGACAGATGTATAGACATCGTCTTTGACCAAGCGTTCGCTCATGATAACGGCATCCTCGAAGTTGTAACCTTCCCATGTCATGTAAGCAACGATTGGGTTTTGTCCAAGCGCCATTTCCCCTTTTTCCATAGAAGGTCCGTCAGCGATAAAGTCGCCTTTTTCAACGACATCGCCAACTTTAACAAGCGTGCGTTGGTTGTAGGCAGTACCTGAGTTTGAACGACGGAATTTTTGGATGTGGTAAACGTCCAATGAACCATCTTCACGGCGTACTTCTACCTTGTCAGCATCTGCGTATGTAACTTTACCATCATACTGAGCAATAACAGCAGCACCAGAGTCATGAGCTGCTTGGTATTCCATACCAGTACCAACGTAAGGTGCTTTTGGATCAATCAATGGCACAGCCTGACGTTGCATGTTGGCACCCATGAGGGCACGGTTGGAGTCATCGTTTTCCAAGAAAGGAATACATGCTGTCGCAACGGCAACTACCTGTTTTGGTGACACGTCCATGTAGTCAACCACTTCTGCTGGATACTCTTGGTTGACCCCTTGGTGACGTCCCATGACAACTTTCTCAGCAAAAGTACCGTCTTCGTTGAGGCGAGAGTTGGCCTGCGCTACAGTAAATTCATCTTCTTCATCGGCTGTCAACCAAACGATTTCGTTTGTGACTACACCTGTTTCACGGTCAACCTTACGGTATGGAGTTTGAACAAATCCATATTTGTTCAAGTGCCCGTAAGATGACAAGTTATTGATCAAACCGATGTTAGGTCCTTCAGGTGTCTCGATTGGACACATACGACCATAGTGAGTATAGTGTACGTCACGTACTTCATATCCAGCACGGTCACGAGTCAAACCACCAGGTCCCAAGGCTGACAAACGACGTTTGTGAGACAACTCAGAAAGCGGGTTGTGTTGGTCCATGAACTGTGACAACTGTGATGAACCAAAGAATTCTTTAACCGCAGCTGTTACAGGACGGATATTGATAATTTGTTGTGGTGTTAAAACTTCATTGTCCTGAACAGACATGCGTTCACGGACATTACGTTCCATACGAGAAAGTCCAAGACGTACTTGGTTGGCAAGTAATTCACCAACTGCACGGATACGACGGTTTCCAAGGTGGTCGATATCATCCACACGTCCGATACCTTCAGCCAAGTTGAGGAAGTAGCTCATCTCTGCAAGGATATCCGCAGGAGTTACAACACGAACCTTGTCGTCTGGATTAGCATTTCCGATGATGGTTACGACACGGTCTGGGTCCGTTGGAGCAACAACCTTGAATTTTTGAAGCACAACTGGTTCTGTCAGAACAGCTGAATCGTTTGGAATATAAACGATCTTGTTCAAGTCGCCATCCAAGTGGTGCTCGATACTCTCGATCACGCTACGAGTCATAACGGTACCAGCTTCTACCAAGATTTCACCAGTTTCAGGGTCTACCAATGGCTCCGCAATGGTTTGGTTGAGCAAGCGTGTTTTAACGTTGAGTTTTTTATTGATCTTGTAACGACCAACAGCTGCCAAATCGTAGCGGCGTGGGTCAAAGAAACGAGCTACAAGCAAGCTACGTGAGCTTTCAGCAGTCTTAGGCTCACCTGGACGAAGGCGTTCGTAGATTTCTTTCAAGGCTTCGTCTGTACGAGAGTCCATTGGATTCTTGTGGATATCTTTTTCAACAGTATTGCGAACCAATTCGCTGTCACCAAAGATATCAAAGATTTCATCATCACCAGAGAAACCAAGCGCACGAACCAAGGTCGTAAATGGAATCTTACGAGTACGGTCGATACGAGTATGAGCGATGTCTTTTGAGTCGCTTTCAAGTTCCAACCAAGCTCCACGGTTAGGGATAACAGTAGAACCGTAGCCTACTTTACCGTTCTTGTCTACTTTGTCGTTAAAGTAAACACCTGGTGAGCGGACCAACTGAGAAACGATAATACGTTCACCACCATTGATGATGAAAGTACCCATTTCGGTCATGATTGGGAAATCACCAAAGAAGACTTCTTGGGTCTTGATTTCGCCTGTTTCTTTATTAATCAAGCGGAAGGTTACAAAAATTGGTGCTGAGTAGCTAGCATCGTGGATACGAGCTTCTTCTAGCGTGTATTTTGGTTCCTTGATTTCATATCCAACAAATTCCAACTCCATTGTGTCTGTGAAGTTTGAAATTGGCAATACATCTTCAAATACTTCCTTAAGACCGTGATCTAGGAAATCTTTGAATGAATCCGTTTGAATTTCAATCAAATTTGGTAAGTCAAGAACTTCTTTGATTCTTGAAAAACTACGACGGGTACGATGTTTCCCGTATTGAACGTCATGTCCTGCCAAGATGATTCTCCTTTGTAAATAAATTCCAAGCCTTGTCAATCAGGCTTTTCTAATCGTCATATGGTTTTAAAAACCCCTATCACCGTGTCCCTTTGACGAATTTTCAGAATCTTTAAATCTTTGTTACAAGCACTCAAAAACCTGAAAAAAAGCACAAAAAGAGCAGCTAAATCTGACTTTTTCAGAAGATTTAACTGCTGTGAGCCTTGTCTGGACAATATTTCAGACAAAACCTACGACAAATGATTATTCACATTATACCTTATTTAGCTAGATTTTTCAAGGTTTTTTTACTATTTTTTAAACAATCTTTTCCTATATATTATTTTAAAATTTCAAGAGAATGAAGCATTATATTTTCTCTTAAAAGTTAGGAAAACGCTTGCACTAATGTTTACCTCGTGCTATACTGTTAGGGAACAACTACACAAGGAGAATTGTGATGAAAAAGATCCCATCTCAAACTGAGAAAAAAATGATTTATGGTATCCGTTCCTTGAAGAACGGAACTGGTTCTGTCCTTATTGGTGCTAGCATTGTCTTGCTTTCTGCTACAATGCCAACTATTTCAGCCAACGAAAACCTTCCTCAAACTCAGGAAAATACCAGCGCTGTGGCTAAGGCTCCTACTGAGACTGAAACGAGTCAAACTCAAACGGAAACGCCTATTTCTGAACAAAAGAATGCAAACGCTTCCCTGGACGCTAAAAAAGAAGCTCCAGCTGTGGAAACTACTACAGCGCCAGAAACACCCAAAACAGAAGATGCTACTACAAGCCAGCCTAACAGCAAGGAAGAGAAAGTAGATGCCAGTACTTCGACGTCAACTTCAGATCAAAAACCACAAGCTGACACATCTTCTGAAGAACCCATCGCAGACAACCACTTCCGTATCCATGTAAAAAAACTCCCTGAAGAAAACAAAGATTCTCAAGGTCTTTGGACTTGGGACGATGTTGAAAAGCCGTCTGAAAACTGGCCCAATGGAGCCAAGTCCTTCAAGGATGCCAAGCAAGATGACTACGGCTATTATCTAGATGTCAAACTCAAAAATGAGCAAGCCAAGAAAGTCAGCTTCCTCATCAACAATACCAAGTGGGATAACCTGACAGGGGACCGTTCTGTAGAGCGCCTCTCTCCAAAAATGAATGAGTCCTGGCTAGATGAAAACTACAAGGTATACAATTATCGCCCTCAACCAGCAGGAACTATTCGTGTCAACTACTACCGCACCGATGGCAACTATGACAAAAAATCTCTTTGGTATTGGGGCGATGTCAAGAACCCAAGTAGCGGAGAATGGCCTGACGGTACTGGCTTTACCGCAACTGGAAAATATGGCCGTTACATTGATATCCCACTCAATGAAGCTGCAAGAGAATTTGGATTTTTATTACTAGACGAAAGCAAGAAAGGCGATGATGTGAAAATCAGAAAAGAAGATTATAAATTCACTGATCTAAAAAATCACAGTCAGATTTTCCTCAAAGATGATGACGAAACCATCTACACCAACCCCTACTATGTGCACGATATCCGCATGACTGGTGCCCAACACGTGGCTAAATCTCGTATCGAAAGCAGTTTTTCTACCCTCGTTGGAGCTAAGAAAAACGATATCCTCAAACACTCCAGCATCACTGATTACCAAGGGAATAAAGTAGCTATCACAGACGTGGAAGTGGATGAGGCAGGTAAAAAAGTGACCTACATCGGCGACTTCTCTGACACTCAACACCCTTACACTGTCAGCTACAATTCAGACCGCTTTACCACACGTTCAAGCTGGCGCCTCAAGGATGAGTCCTACAGTTACGATGGTCCACTCGGCGCAACTCTAAAAGAAGATGGCAAGCGTGTTGACCTCACCCTCTGGTCTCCAAGTGCTGATAAGGTTTCCGTTGTTGTCTATGACAAGAAAGACCCTGAAAAGGTAGTTGGAACTGTCGCCCTTGAAAAAGGAGAAAAAGGAACCTGGAAACAAACTCTGGATGCAAACTCTGGTCTCGGTATCAGCAACTACACTGGCTATTACTACCACTACCAGATCGAGCGCCAAGGTAAAACTGTCCTCGTTCTTGACCCTTATGCCAAATCATTAGCGGCTTGGAACAGTGACCTAGCAAAAACAGATGCCGCTCATAAGGTCGCTAAAGCTGCCTTTGTCGATCCAGCGAAGTTAGGTCCGCAAGACTTGACCTATGGAAAGATTCGTAACTTCAAATCACGTGAAGATGCCGTTATCTATGAAGCTCATGTACGTGACTTCACTTCGGATCCTGCCATCGCAAAAGACTTGACCAAGCCATTTGGTACCTTTGAAGCCTTTATCGAAAAATTAGACTATCTCAAAGACTTGGGTGTGACTCATATCCAGCTCCTTCCAGTCTTGTCTTACTACTTTGTCAATGAATTAAAAAACCAAGAACGCTTGTCTGCCTATGCTTCAAGCAACAGCAACTACAACTGGGGATATGACCCTCAAAACTACTTCTCCTTGACTGGCATGTACTCAAGCGATCCTAAGGATCCAGAAAAACGTATCGCCGAATTCAAAAACCTCATCAACGAAATCCACAAACGTGGCATGGGGGCTATCTTGGACGTGGTCTACAACCATACTGCAAATGTTGATATTTTTGAAGATATTGAGCCAAACTACTATCACTTTATGGATGCAGACGGAACTCCACGTACTAGCTTCGGAGGCGGCCGTTTGGGAACTACCCACTACATGTCTAAACGTGTCTTGGTAGACTCCATCAAGTATCTGGTTGAAACCTACAAAGTAGATGGTTTTCGCTTTGATATGATGGGTGACCACGATGCGGCTTCAATCGAAGAAGCTTACAAGGCTGCACGCGCCCTCAATCCAAATCTTATCATGCTAGGTGAAGGCTGGAGAACCTATACTGGTGATGAAAATACGCCTGTACAACCTGCTGACCAAGATTGGATGAAGAAAACAGATACTGTCGCTGTCTTTTCAGACGACATCCGCAACAACCTCAAGTCTGGCTATCCAAACGAAGGTCAACCTGCCTTTATCACAGGTGGCAAACGCGATATCAATACCATCTTTAAAAATCTGATTGCCCAACCAACTAACTTTGAGGCTGACAATCCTGGAGATGTTATCCAGTATATCGCAGCCCATGATAACTTGACCCTCTTTGACATCATTGCCCAGTCTATCAAAAAAGATCCAAGCAAGGCTGAGAACTATGCTGAAATCCATCGTCGTTTGCGACTTGGAAACCTCATGGTCTTGACCGCTCAAGGAACTCCCTTTATCCACTCTGGGCAGGAATATGGACGTACCAAACAATTCCTTGATCCAGCCTATAAGACTCCTGTTCCTGAAGATAAGGTTCCAAACAAGTCTCACTTGTTACGTGACAAAGACGGCAAGCCATTTGTCTATCCTTACTTTATCCATGACTCTTATGACTCTAGTGATGCTGTCAACAAGTTTGACTGGACCAAGGCTACAGATGGCAAAGCATATCCTGAAAATGTCAAGAGTCGTGACTACATGAAAGGATTGATCGCTCTTCGTCAATCTACAGACGCCTTCCGACTCAAGAGTCTGCAAGATATCAAGGAGCGCGTCCACCTCATTACTGTCCCAGGACAAAATGGCGTTGAAAAAGAAGACGTGGTCATCGGCTACCAAATTACTGCTCCAAACGGTGATGTCTACGCTGTCTTTGTCAATGCGGATGATAAGGCTCGCGAATTCAACTTGGGGACTGCTTTTGCTCACTTGAGAAATGCCGAAGTTCTCGCAGATGAAAACCAAGCAGGACCAGTAGGAATCGCTAAACCTCAAGGTCTCGAATGGACTGAAAAAGGCTTGAAATTGAATGCTCTCACTGCTGTCGTTCTCCGCTTGTCTCAAGGCGGCGCCATCGTCGCTCCAGCTGTGGAAGAAAAACCAGAATTTGATCTTTCTAGCTTGGAAGTTGAACCAGAACAAGGTCAAGCTCAAAACCTAGCAGCCAATCCTGAAACTCAAGAAACTGCTGCAGAGGCTCACTCTCAGAACCTCCTTCCAAACACAGGAACTGAGAGCAAATCCCTTCTTGTCCTTGCTGGATTCAGTATCCTTGCCCTTCTCGGACTTGGATGGTTGATAAAAAACAAGAAAGAGAACTGATACTCAATGAAAATCAAAGAGTAAACTAGAAAGCTAGCCACAGGCTGCTCAAAGCACAGCTTTGAGCTTGTAGATAAGGTGAAGCTGACCTGGTTTGAAGAGATTTTCAAAGAATATAACCTAGCCCTCCTATAGAAAAAACACCCCATGGTCAGAAGAATCTTCTAGTCATGGGGTGTTGTTTTTATGATACACTTATCTATCAAATCATATATTCTACACTATAGCTAGCATCTGATAAGATACGAGCCAGGAACTGCTTGGTTCGTTCTTCTTGTGGACGACTAAAGAAATCGTGGGGATTATTTTCCTCTACGATACGGCCTCCATCCATGAAAATAACGTGGTTAGCGACATCTCTAGCAAATCCCATCTCATGCGTGACGACCACCATGGTCACACCTTCTCCCGCCAACTGTTTCAGAACATCCAAAACATCTCCAACCAACTCAGGGTCTAGTGCTGACGTTGGTTCATCCAGCAAAATGACCTCGGGCTTGACGGCAATGGCACGCGCAATTCCTATTCGTTGTTGTTGCCCTCCAGATAGTTGTGAAGGGTAGTAGTCCTTATAGGCCAGTAAACCAACTTTTTCCAAGGCAGATTCTGCACGTTTAAGTGCTTCTTCCTTGGGAACTTTACGAGCTACGATTAGACCTTCTAGAATATTTTCCAGAGCAGTTTTGTTTGCAAAGAGATTGTAGTGTTGGAAAACAAAGGCTGTTTTTTGGCGAATTTCTAGAATGTCTTTCTTGCTTAATTTGGCCAAGTCATAGGTTTTTCCTGCCAAGGTCAAACGGCCACTATCAGCTTTTTCTAAGTGGTTGAGACAACGGAGAAAGGTCGTTTTCCCCGAACCTGATGGTCCTAAAATAACGACGACATCCCCTTGGTTAACCTGGAGATTGACATCCTCCAGGACCTGCCTCTCTCCAAATGTTTTTGCGATATGTTCTACTTGTAACATCCTGTCCTCCTATACAAAACGCGCGCTAGATGCTTTCGCTCTCTTTTCTTTTTTCTCATAGCCTTTTTCTAATACATAAAAGCCCCACTGAATCAAACCACAGATCAAAATATACTGCAAAAATATTACAAAATAAGACTCAAAATACTGGTAGCCGTAGGACGCTTCTACACGAGCAATAGCGGTGATGTCCTTGATGGTCATAACAAAGACCAGGGAGGTTCCTTTGACGATATTGATCACCAGATTGGCCAAGTTAGGCAAGGCTGAGCGCAAGGCTTGAGGAAAAACAATCCTTAGATAGGCCTGGGTCGTAGTCAAGCCAATCGCATGCGCTGCCTCTAGTTGTCCCTTGTCCACCGTCAAGATAGCTGAACGCAAAATCTCCGACAAACTCCCGACTGTCATCAAACTATAAATGATAAAGGCATAGTAGAGAGGATCAAGCTTGAAAATATCAAGGTCACTTCCTATGCTTTTGAGAAATTGATTCAGCAGGCTTGGAAACAAACTATAAAAGAAGAGAATCAATAAAATCGGTGGAGTCGCTCGGATAAAGGCCAGATAGACCAGAGAAAAACTCCTCACCCCTCGAACCTTGTAAATCTGCCCCAAGGCTAAAAATAGAGCCGGTAAAAAGCTTAAGACCATAGCCACAATCATGATAATCAAGGTGATTGGCACACCCTTCAAGGTCTCCAGAAAGGTCTTTACAATATAGTCTATATCCATTTCTTACCTCCCTTTTGTTTCCAAAGACTTCTCAAGCAAACGGCTCAAGCTAGAAATAACCAAGGCAATCCCCCAGTAAAGAAGTGCAACTGCCGTATAGGTTTCCAGAGAGTAGTTCCCTAAATTGCGACTGATCAAGAGATTGCCTGCCCCCATAACATCAACAAAACCAATCGTATAGGCCAAGGCAGCATCCCGCATGAGATTGAGAATAGCGGTCGTTATATTGGGAAGAGCAACTTGAAAAGCTTGAGGAAAAATGATTCTCCAAAAAGTCTGACTTAGAGTCAAACCAATACTAAGCCCGGCCTCTGTCTGCCCCTTTGGAATAGCTTGATAGGCCGCCTTGAAGACCTCGGCAACAATAGCCGCAAACAAGAGAATCATCGTCAGGAGAACAAAAATAGTTTTAGACCAGTTGTTGATATCCAAACCAAGCCACCATTTCAGAAATTCTGGCAAGCCATAAAAGACTAGAAAAAGCAAGACAATCGGCGGTGTACAACGTAGGGTAAAGATATAGCCTTTGGAAATCGCTGCAAAACTCTTGTCTTCTCCTACTTGTGCCCAGGCCAAGAGACCTCCAAAAAGGGATCCAAGAAGAGTGGTAAAAAAAAGAATGGACAAGGTCATAGGAAGTGCCTGCCATAAAGTCGGCAAAAACTGAAAGACCTTGGAAAAATCATAAGAAACCATGCAAAACCCTTTCTAGTCTTGGAATTTCTGGTCTAGTCTTTGTCTACGTAACTAAAGACATCTTCTTTAAAGTATTGCTGAGATAGCTTAGCAAGCGTGCCATCTTCTTTCAACTCTTTGATTGCTTTTTCGTATTCTTTAGCGAATTTCTCACCCTTTTCATCACGGTGAATCAAGGGATAAGTTGGAATGCCCTTGTAAGGGAACCAGCTGAGTTTATCCGCATATTGGTGGTAAGGGCCATCTTCTGCGGTAACTGCTTTTTCAAAGGACAGTTTGATATCAAAGAAGGCGTCATAACGTCCTTCTAAGACCCAGGCATAGGCATCTGCCACTTTAAAGGATTCAGCTGCTGTTAGCTCAATCGGTGCATCCTGATGTTTTTCATTGTAGCTGGTGATAACATTCCATTGAGCATTCTGTGGAGAGATGGGAACCAATTTCCCTTTATTCTTAGCAAAGTCATCAATGGTTTTGTATTTCTGTTCATCTTCTTTTCTGACAGTAAATCCGATGATGCTCGCTCCGACTGGTTCAGATGGAATGACAAACTTTTTAGCTCGTTCATCTGTGTACCAAGCTCCCTTGGTTCCGATGTCATACTTACCTGATTCCAGACCAATCAAGAGGTCATCATCACTGGTACCCGTATATTCAAATTGATAGTTTGCCAACTTCTCATCAACAGCCTTCAAAACAGCTACCTCATAACCATCTGATTCCCCTTTTTCATTGACAAAGTCATAAGGTACATAGTTTTGTGTATGGGCAACCTTCAAGGTTATAACTTCAGCAGACGAAGCCATTTCTCCATCCTTGGCTGGAGCACCAGCTAAACTTCTCCCGATAATCGTTGCCCCAATTACTGCAACCACTGCTACACCACCGATAATCCATGCTTTTTTACTCATCTTTTTCTCCTTTAGTTTTCAAGCGCTTCTCTCACCCACTGGATACGTTCAACTGCGATATCACTTGGAATGGTACAATCTGCCCCAAGTACCAAGCCCTGTTCCCCAGCTTCTGCAACTAGTTTCTTTGCTTCAGCCTGAATGGCATCCTTGCTACCAGTATACAGTAAGCCTGTCTTGCCATTTTCAAATCCTCCAAGAACCGTACGTCCCTTGAAAATCTCACGACCTTCCTTGAGAGTGATTCCCTCTGGTCCTACAGCCCAGTTAAAGACTTGGGCTGGATAGTCTGCAAAAAGGTGAATATCATTTCGCGCTCCCTCGTAGCCACAGATATGAAGAACTGTGACTCCACCAACAGCACTAGCTGCTTCCAGAACCGTTATCTCGCTAGGTGCAATGACGGCTTGATAATCTGCTGCCGACACTCGTTGATCTTGGATACTCTGCACGCTGAGATAGATTCCATCAGCACCAGCCTCTTCGATAACAGCTCGGCTGAGACTCGCAATATCCTCTGCAATCACATCCAACACCTTCTTAAGAGCTTTAGGATCTTCCACCAAAAAATCAGCAATGAGGTCATCGCCACCAGACACTTCCCCCAGCAGCCACTTGAGATAGGTCACAGGAGCAAAAATATTGTAAATCGCAACGATATCTTCTGTAAACTCTTGCTTGATTTTCTTAACCAAGTCCACCTGCTCTTTTATCCAAGCATGATCTGGTCCGAGTGGTTGAATGGCTGCCAATTCTTGAAGTGATTTTCCTTTGGCAATCGCTGGATTTGGATAAGCAAAGTAGCCATCACTCATGAGTTTGATAAAGTCTGGCTGAACTTCTCGTATAAAGCGCTTATGGCCCTCAATATTCTTCTCGATAATGACTGGATTTGAGAAACCGTGTAGCCATTCGTCTTCGGATGTGAAATGGTGCCAAAAGCCAACTGGCACACGTTCAACCTTTTCACCTCTAAATGCTTTTAAAACCCATTCTTTTTTTTCTGACATTCTTATTCTCCATTTCTTACTTTTTCAACTAATAAACTGCTTGCGATATCATTCGAGCGTAGAAAGGGGAGACTGGACCTGGAAAAATCCTGAACTCCACGACATCTCTCTCCATTTTTGCAGTGCCCATTTTTTACAACACTTATGGCAACCAAAGCCAGCAAACCGACAACTGCAATGAAGATGCCCCATCTTTTACTTTTCATAGCTCCTCCTTTTAGAGAACAGCTGCCTGCCGAATCCAGTCCAACCTCTCTAAGTCAAAGTCATCTGGAACAGTACAGTCAGCTCCCAGAAGAACTCCTTTACTACCAGCTTCAGCCAGCAACCGCCTTGTTTCATTTTGCAATTCCGCCTTGGAACCTTGATAAAGCAAGCTTTTCTTGCCATTTTCAAATCCACCTAAAACGGCCTTGCCTGGAAACAACTCTTGCCCCTGTGTCAAACTAACATCCTCATGGTGGGTCGCCCAGTTGACCACTTGAGCTGGATAGTCCTTAAATATCGTCACATCATTGCTCGCACCTTCAAAACCACAAATATGGAGGATATTGATCCCACCCACCTGATTAGCTGCTTCCAAAATCACTATATTGCTCGGTTCGATATAGGTTTGGTAGAGTGCTTGTGTGATGCGCTCATCTTGAATTTCCTGGGTGCTAAGATAAATCCCATCGACTCCACCTTCCTGGATGATTTTCTGAGTTAGGATAGCAATATCTCCTGCAATCACATCTAGAATCGCTCTAAATTGCTCAGGATTTTCAAGCAATAGATCAGCTACTTCCTTATCACCTCGCGAAGTTTCTGTACGGAACCAGCGCTTGAGGTAAGAGATCGGTGAAAAGATATTGTAGAAAGAAGCAATCTCTTCGGTAAAGGTCTCTCGAATCGCTTGTACCACTTCCACCTGTTGCTGAATCCATGGGTGTTCCTCACCAATCGACTCAATAGAAGTCAGCTCCTGAATGCTTGCAATCTTAGGACTATAGACATTACTTGGATAAAGGAAAAAACCGTCGCTCATAATTTTGACAAAATCAGGGCGAATCCTTTCTACATAGTTGCGATGCCCGTCAACACTTTTTTGAAAGATACGTGGATTATTTAATCCCTGCCCCTTTTCTTCGAGTGTTACAAAATGAAACCAAAATCCCACAGGAACTCTTTCCACTTCATCGCCTCGGATCGCTCTAAAGACTAGATCTCTTTTACTTGCCATACCTCTCTCCTTCCATTTGAATTGAAACCATCTTACCACTCCTTTTCCCCTTTTCCCAATATATATTGACTATCAACTCGATTAGAAATTTTTATATCAATAAAGAAAAAATCCCTGAAAAGCTTGATGTTACTAGCCTTTCAAAGATTCACTTTATTTTCATCTATTTTTCAAAAAGGAGTTGATATAGATTTTCTATCAAGCCGATTGGATTTTTTTATATCTATCTTCATTCCCAAATTAAGTACATAATTTTATCCTAATACCAAATTACTAGTGAAAAATTTATTTTCTCTCGATATTCCCTTGCACAAATCCCGTGAAAACGCTACAATATTAGTAGACTATTATTAGGAGGATGGGATTATGAAAATATCCAAAGTTACCATTACAATTGCTTCTACACTTGCTTCCGTCATTTTACTGACTGGCTGTGGCACAAATTCGGCAAATTCACAGACAACACAAAGTAGTACATCTGATAATCAGGTTACAATGACCTATGATCAGTTGCGTTCAAGAGAAAATACTATGTCAACTCTTTGGTATCAAAAAGCAGCTGAAACCAAGGCACTCTATCTACAAGGCTATAATGTCGCTACTGATCGTTTGAAAGAACTACTAAAAACACAGACAGATAAACCCTACTCTATCGTTTTGGACTTGGACGAAACCGTATTAGACAACAGTCCTTATCAAGCACAAAATGTCAAAGACGGAACAGCATTTACCCCAGAAAACTGGGATGTCTGGGTAAAAAAGGCCGCAGCCAAGGCTGTACCAGGTGCTAAAGATTTTCTCCAATTTGCAGACCAAAACGGTGTCCAAATTTACTATGTATCTGACCGCACGATAGATCAGGTAGATGATACGATCAAAAACCTAGAAAATGAAGGAATTCCTGTACAAAGCCGCGATCATCTCATGTTCTTAGAAAAAGGCGTCAAATCTAAAGAAGGTCGTAGACAAGCAGTCCAAGAAAAAACCAACTTAGTCATGCTACTAGGAGACAATCTTGTGGACTTTGCAGAGTTTTCAAAGACCTCTGAAACTGAGCGCGACCAAAAATTAGAGGAATTACAAAAAGAGTTTGGTGAGAAATTCATCATTTTCCCTAACCCAATGTACGGATCATGGGAAAGCACTGTCTACAATGGTAATAAATTGGATGCCAAGGGTCAAACTGAAGAGCGCCAAAAAAACTTACAAGGTTTTGATAAATAAAATAAGAGATCTATCTACCAGTTTACACCAACCACAAGATATCGTATTTACGAGAATATCAAAAAAAGACGATTTCCAAACGGAGATCGTCTTTTTTGCTATTTTATCTTGTACTTGGTATAAACTAGTATATATTCCACTAGATAGTATGCTCTACCCCTTGTACCACTTCCACCTGTTGCTGAATCCATGGGTGTTCCTCACCAATCGACTCAACCGATTAAATTTTTTTATAACCCCTCTTTCATGGCAAAGTAAGCACGTATTTTGGGCGCCACTTGCGTGCCGAAGAGTTCAATAGCTCTCAAAACTTGATCATGTGGCATAGAACCAAGCGGTAGATGGAGCATGAAACGGTCCAAGTCTAAATCCTCAATCATGCGAATCAATTTTTCTGCTACCTGATCTGGATTTCCCACAAACATGGCACCATTTGGACTAACTTGCTCCAAATATTGCTCATAGGTCAACTCCTGCCAGTGTGGACGGTCCTTGGAAATCGCATCAACCACTTGCTTAGTCGGATGGAAATAATCTTTTACAGCCTGTTCGCCATCCTCAGCAATCCAACCCCAAGAATGAGCACCCACTTTCAGGTCTTTATCCGCATGACCGGCATCCCTTCCAATCTCACGATAAGCTTGAATCAATTTTTTAAAATAACGCGGATTACCACCGATAATGGCATAGACAATCGGCAGCCCTGCCCGAGCAATCTTCACTGTTGATTCGACATGGCCACCTGTCGCCACCCACAATGGCAATTTGTCCTGAACTGGACGGGGATAGACTTCTTTTCCAGCAATGCTTTGGGTCAATTGACCTTGCCAGTCTATCTTGGTCTTTTCATTGACTAACTGGAGCATGTCTAATTTCTCATCAAAGAGAGCTTCATAGTCTTTCAAGTCATAGCCAAACAGTGGGAAAGACTCGGTAAATGAACCACGCCCAGCCATAATCTCTGCACGTCCATTTGACAAGGCATCGATGGTAGCATATTGTTGGAACAAGCGAATCGGATCCATACTCGAGAGTATGCTGACTGCACTCGTCAAACGAATTTTCTTGGTATTGACTGCACCAGCTGCAAGAACAATCTCTGGCGCCGATACCGCAAAGTCCTCCCGATGATGCTCCCCAATCCCGTACACATCCAAACCAACCTTATCAGCCAGCTCTATCTCTGCCACCAGCTGACGAATGCGTTCATCATGACTGTAAAGTTGCCCAGTCGCTTCCAGAGCTGTTGTTTCACCAAATGTTGAAATTCCTAATTCTACCATCCCGTTTCCTCGCTATCTCTTTTAGTTTTAGGGTATTTTATCACTAATTAGTTTTATTTTCAATACATTTGCTCATTAGAAAAAGTCTAGATGAACTAGACTTTCTTAGCTTATTCTACTGTTACTGACTTAGCAAGGTTACGTGGTTTGTCCACATCAAGGCCACGGTGGAGTGTTGCAAAGTAAGCGACCAATTGCGTTGGTACGACCATTGAGATTGGTGAGAGGTAAGGGTGGACGGTCGTAAGGACGATATCGTCTGTCTCTTTAGCAACATTCTCTTCTGCAATAGTGAGAACCTTGGCACCACGGGCTGCGACCTCTTGGATATTTCCACGAGTATGGTTAGCAAGGACTGGATCTGACAAGAGGGCCAAGACAGGCGTTCCTTCTTCAATCAAGGCAATGGTCCCGTGCTTGAGTTCTCCTGCTGCAAAGCCTTCACACTGGATGTAAGAAATCTCTTTTAGCTTAAGACTGGCTTCCATGGCTACGTAGTAATCTTGACCACGTCCAATGTAAAAGGCGTTGCGTGTTGTTTCAAGAAGCTCATGAACTTTAGCATCAATGGTTTCTTTTTCAGAAAGAGTTGATTCGATAGACTGAGCTACGATTGACAACTCATGAACCAGGTCAAAGGCTTGCGCTTTAGCATTGCCGTTTGCTTCTCCGACTGCTTTTGCAAGGAAGGCAAGTGCTGCGATTTGTGCTGTGTAGGCCTTGGTTGAAGCCACAGCAATTTCAGGACCCGCGTGAAGCAACATAGTATGGTTGGCTTCACGTGAAAGGGTTGAACCTGGCACGTTGGTCACTGTCAAGCTCGGGATTCCCATTTCATTAGCCTTGACCAAAACCTGACGGCTATCCGCTGTTTCACCAGACTGGCTGATAAAGATGAAGAGTGGTTTTTTGCTGAGAAGTGGCATACCATAGCCCCACTCAGATGAAATTCCAAGTTCAACAGGTGTATCCGTCAACTCTTCCAGCATCTTCTTAGAAGCAAATCCTGCGTGGTAAGATGTCCCAGCTGCAAGGATGTAGATGCGATCTGCATCTTGAACAGCCTTGATGATAGCTGGATCTACAACAACTTGACCTGCCTCATCCGTGTAGGCTTGGATGAGTTTACGCATAACCGTTGGTTGCTCGTCGATTTCCTTGAGCATGTAGTAAGGATAAGTTCCCTTACCGATATCAGACAGGTCAAGTTCGGCAGTGTAGCTAGCACGCTCACGACTGTTACCATCATAGTCTTGAACTTCGACGCTGTCAGCCTTGACGATTACCAACTCTTGGTCATGAATTTCCATGTATTGGTTGGTCTCACGAATCATGGCCATAGCATCAGAGCAGACCATGTTATAGCCTTCTCCAAGACCAATCAAAAGTGGCGATTTGTTCTTAGCGACATAGATGACATCTGGATTTTCAGAGTCAATCAAGGCAAAGGCATAAGAACCACGGATGATGTGAAGGGCTTTTTTGAAGGCTTCAAGAACTGACAAACCATCTTCTTCTGCAAATTTCCCAATCAAGTGAACAGCGATTTCCGTATCTGTTTGCCCCTTGAAGTGGTGACCGGTAAGGTATTCTTCCTTGATTTCAAGGTAGTTTTCAATCACCCCGTTATGCACCAAGACAAAACGTTCAGTCTCAGAGCGATGTGGGTGAGCATTGTCTTCCGTTGGTTTCCCGTGAGTCGCCCAACGCGTATGTCCGATACCAGTTGTTCCCTCAACACCTGCTGTCTTGGCAGACAATTCTGCGATACGACCGACAGCCTTGACTAGATGATTTTCAGCACCACCTAGGACAAAAATTCCCGCAGAATCATAGCCACGGTATTCGAGCTTTTCAAGCCCTTGAATCAAAATATCAGTTGCATTTGTGTTTCCAACAACGCCAACAATTCCACACATAGTATATACGACACAGACCAGCTGTGCTTTCTCCTTAAATTGGTATAGTCTAATTCTCGCTTTACGGAATCAGCAAAAACAGTATATACTTGTTTTTCTCACTTGTCAAGAATAAAAATTGGTATAGTTTTTCTATCTGGTATTTTATCAAGATTTCACTTGATACCTGACAAGTCGGTATCAATTACTTATAATAAGGGGAGGAGGTATTTGCCATGTGGTTTTTCTTCGCACTTTTATCAGCTATCTTTGCAGCCTTAACGTCAATTTTAGCCAAGATTGGGATTGAAGGAGTCCCATCCAATCTAGCAACCGCTATTCGTACAGTCGTCGTCATTCTTATGGCCTGGGCCATGGTTTTCTTGACCAATAGTCAGACCGAAATTGTCAACATCAGTAGAAAAAGTTGGCTCTTTCTCATCTTATCTGGCTTGGCCACTGGCGCCTCCTGGCTCTGCTACTACAAGGCCTTGCAGATGGGCAATGCGACTGAGGTATCTGCTGTCGATAAATTCAGTCTCGTCATTACCCTCGTTCTAGCCTTTTTCTTCCTACAGGATGTCCTGACGTTTAAAACAATTATTGGCTGTATCCTGATTACGATTGGGACCTTGGTGATGATATTGTAATAAAAAGTGAGATGAACACCATCTCACTCTTTTTATTCTTAAAATCCATTACGGTCGCTGAGTTCCTTGAACCAGTGGCCTGATTTCTTCAGACGGCGTTCTTGTGTTTCCAAGTCTAATTCAACCAAACCATAGCGGTTTTTATAGCTATTGAGCCATGACCAACAGTCGATAAAGGTCCAAATCAAGTAGCCCTTACAATTGGCTCCGTCTTCAATCGCACGATGGAGTTCACGAAGATGCCCTTTGACAAAGTCGATACGATAGTCGTCCTGAATCATGCCATTCACACGGAATTTATCTTCACCTTCAACACCCATGCCATTCTCTGTCAGCATCCACTCGATATTGCCATAGTTTTCCTTGATGTTTTGGGCGATATGGTAAATCCCTTGCTCGTAGATTTCCCAACCACGGTGTGGATTAATTTTACGGCCTGGCATGACATAAGGCTCATAGAAATGCTCTGGCAAAAGCGGGCTATCAGGATGTTTAGCAAAACGTGGAGCCATGACGCGCAAAGGTTGGTAGTAGTTGACTCCAAGAAAGTCTACTGTATGTTCACGAATGAGGTTCAACTCTTCTGCTGTAGAATCTGGCAGCAAATCATGCCCAGCTAAAATCTCCACTAATTCTTCTGGATAAGTTCCCAAGACAGATGGATCTAGGAAAGACTGGGCTTGAAAGAGATCCGCAATACGAGCGGCTTTCACATCCGCAGGATGCTGGCTACGTGGGTAGGCTGGTGTCAAGTTGAGGACAATCCCAATCTTAGAATCAGGCAGGACCTCATGACAGGCCTTCACCGCAAGACTACTAGCCAGTTGTGTGTGATAGGCTACCTTAACCGCTGCTTTGGCATCTACCTTATGAGGATAGTGGGCATCATAGAAATAGCCAAACTCTACAGGTACGATGGGCTCGTTAAACGTAATCCATTGGTCCACCAAGTCACCGTAAGTCTCAAAACAAAAACGAGCATAGTCTTCATAGGCTGAGACGGTCGCCTTATTTTCCCAACCATCCCCATCTTCTTGCAGGGCAAAAGGCAGGTCAAAGTGATAGAGATTGACTAAGAGACGAATGCCCTTGGCCTTAATGGCTTCAAAAACCTGACGGTAGAAAGCCACACCTTGTGGATTGACTTTTCCACGGCCTTGTGGGAAAATGCGAGACCACTGGATAGAAGTACGAAAGGCTGTATGACCTGTTTCTACAAGAAGCTCAATATCCTTTTCCCAGTTTTCGTAAAAAGTCGATGTTTTGTCAGGTCCAATTCCATTGTAGTAACGATTTGGCTCTACTTGGAACCAATAATCCCAGAGATTGTCTCCCTTTCCGTCGCCAGGCACTCTTCCTTCTGTCTGCGGTCCAGAAGTAGAGGAACCCCAGACAAAATCCTTTGGAAATTTTAACATACTTATACCTCTTAACTTGATGATGTATTCTTCACTCTCATTATATAGAAAAAACAAGGTAAAAACTAGTTACATTTTTGCCTTGTTTTTCTTCTGATTATAGTTTTTATTTCTTGCTTAGGATTTCAAGGGTTTCGAGCAAGTTGTCTGCGTGAACTTCAATGGTGTCACCAGTTGCCTTGATCTTAACTTCTACGATACCATCAGCTGCTTTCTTCCCAACAGTGATACGGATTGGAAGACCAATCAAGTCGCTATCGCTGAATTTAACCCCGACACGTTCGTTACGGTCATCTGTCAAGACTTCGTAACCTTTATTTACCAAAGCTTCTTCGATACGATTTGTCAATGAAAGACTTTCTTCATCCTTGACATTAACTGGAATCAAATGCACATCGAATGGCGCCAATTCTTTAGGGAAGTTAACTCCCCAAGCGTAACGGTATTCACCTTTTGGAGTTTTGTTAACAAAGAGGCGAGCGTGTTGCTCCATAACTGCTGAGAGAAGACGACTAACACCGATACCATAACAGCCCATGATGATTGGGATCGCACGGCCGTTTTCGTCCAAAACATCTGCACCCATGCTTGCTGAATAACGAGTTCCGAGTTTGAAAATATGACCAATCTCGATACCACGCGCGAAGTTAAGAACGCCTTGTCCGTCTGGTGAAATTTCACCCTCACGAACTTCGCGGATATCCACGTATTCTGCAGTGAAATCACGACCTGGGTTCACACCCGTCAAGTGGTAACCATCTTCGTTAGCCCCCACAACAGCATTGCGAACATCTTGTACCTTACGGTCTGCAATGATTTTCACATTTTCTGGCAAAGCAACTGGTCCAAGCGAACCAAAGCCTGCTGGGACGGCACTTGCTACTTCTTCCTCGCTCGCAACATCAAAGAAATCTGCTCCCAAGTGGTTTTTCAACTTGACTTCATTGAGTTGGTCATTTCCAACTAGAAGGGCTGCAACAAGCTCACCATCTGCCATGTAGAAGAGAGTTTTAATCGTTTGCTCTTCTGGCACGTTAAGGAAGGCTGCCACTTCATCGATGGATTTAACACCTGGAGTTTCGACGCGAGTCACTTCTTCTTCCGCAACGACACGGTTACTTGGTTTGTACTCGTTTGTTGCCATTTCTAAGTTAGCTGCATAGCTAGACTCACTTGAGTAGGCAATAGTGTCTTCACCAGAAACCATCCATTTGAGCAATTCTGCCTTGATTTCTTCTTGCACTTCTGCAGGAATTTCATCAAATGAGGCAACTGACTTGTCTAAGACAACCCAGCGGTCGAGGTCTGTACGGGCTGGTGTAATGGCCATAAATTCTTGGCTATCCTTACCACCCATAGCGCCACCATCACCGATGATGGCCTTGAAGTCCAAGCCACTACGAGTAAAAATACGTTCATAGGCTGCCTTGTACTCGTCATATGTCACATCCAAACTATCGTAATTAGCATGGAAACTATAGCCGTCTTTCATGATAAATTCACGCGTACGGAGAAGTCCGTTACGTGGACGTTTTTCATCACGGTATTTCGGTTGGATTTGGTAAAGGTTAAGTGGCAATTGCTTGTAAGATTTCACAGAGTCACGAACAATAGCTGTAAAAGTTTCTTCGTGTGTAGGACCTAGGATAAAGTCTGACTTTTCACGGTTTTTCAGTTTATAAAGGTCTTCACCATAGGTTTCATAACGACCTGATTCACGCCAAAGATCGGCACTGAGAAGGGCCGGAGCCAACATTTCCACCGCACCAATCTTATCAAACTCTTGGCGCATAATGTTTTTAGCCTTTTCAATCACACGGTTAGCGAGTGGCAGGTAAGAATAAACACCGGCAGAAACTTGACGAACATAACCAGCACGCAACATAAGGGCGTGGCTGATAACTTGAGCATCGCTTGGCATTTCGCGAAGCGTTGGGATTAGCATTTTACTTTGTTTCATAATATTCCTCGATTATCTAAAAAAAGAGTCGCATAATGTCATTCCAGGTTACAGCTAGCATCAAGACAACCATGATAACTACACCAGCCATGGTGACATAGGTTTCAATTTCTTGTTTAAGGGGTTTCCGGCGGATAGCCTCTAGGATATTGAGCACAATCTTTCCACCATCCAAAGCCGGGATAGGAATCAAGTTAAAAATTCCAATATTGATGGAAATCATGGCTAGGAAGTAGAGGACATTCTCAATTCCATTTTTAGCAGCATCGCTACTTGCCTTAAAAATGGCAACGGGACCACCGAGTTTGTTCAAATCTGGATGGAAAATCAAGTTTTTCAGAGCCGAAAGGATACGGAGCCCCGAGTCAGCAGCGGTTGTAAATCCACCAACAAACATGGATAGAAAGTCTGACTTGATCCCCGGTTGAACCCCAAGAATATAACGTCCTTGATTTTCTTCTGGCGTCACAGTGACTTGTTTTTCGCTACTATTTTCAGAAATGGTCACATCCAAGGTCGGGGCTGTCTTGTCCTTGGTATCTGCTTCCACAGCCTGGGTCAAGTCTTGCCAATTCTTAACCTCATGCGAGCCGACCTTGGTAATTTGAGCGGTCTCAGCTACACCTACCTTAGCCAAAGCTCCCTCTGGCATGACATGAAAGAGATTGGTCTGAGTATCTCTAACACCGCCTTGCAAAAAGATCAAAATCCAAAAAACAACAACACCTAAGATAAAGTTATTCATAGGACCTGCAAAGTTGGTGATGAGCTTACCCCAGATAGAAGCATTTTGATACTGTACATCCAGAGGAGCGATGCGCACTTCGGTTCCATCTTCTTCAACAACCGTTGCATCATGATCCACTGTAAAAGTCTTTTCTTCTTCCAGGACCAAGCCTTTAATAAAGAGCTTGTCTTCAAAGTCAAACTGAGTTACCTGCATAGGAAGAGCCGTTTGATCCAGTTTCTTCCCTGAGAGGTTGATCCGTTTGACCTTACCATCCTCTGCAAGTGTTAAACTGACCGGAGTTCCTGTCTTGATCTCTGTCGCATCATCACCCCAGCCTGCCATACGAACATAGCCTCCTAGAGGAAGGATTCGAATGGTATAAGCAGTGCCATCCTTACCGATATGAGAAAAAATCTTGGGCCCCATACCAATGGCAAATTCACGAACTAAAATGCCTGATTTCTTGGCAAAATAAAAATGTCCAAACTCATGCACCACCACAATAATCCCAAAAACGAGGATAAAGGTTAGCAATCCAATCATTCAATATTCCTTTCTTTAAAACAGGCCGAATAAGTGCATCATTGGAAACACAATCAGCATGCTGTCAAAGCGATCCAACACACCGCCATGTCCAGGGATAAATTTTCCAGAATCCTTGACACCGAAATGGCGTTTCATAGCACTCTCAATCAAGTCACCAAACTGACCTGCCACACTGAAGAAGGCAGCAAAGAGACTCATTCTATAAATCCCATAAGGAAGAGCAACTGTGCTGTCCACTAACATGAAAATCACTGTTATCAGTACCGCACCTAGAATGCCCCCGACAAAGCCCTCAATACTCTTATTAGGAGAAACTCTCGGAGCCAGCTTATGTTTACCAAAATTCATCCCTGTCAGGTAGGCTGCGCTATCTGTCGCCCAAACGATAAAAAGAGCCAAAAGTACCTTGTCAAAACCTGCCACCCGAGCATCTAGTAAGGCATTAAAGCCAAAACCAACATAAAAGCTCACAGCAATTGGAAAAGCGGCATCTTCAATCGTATAGTTTTTACTGAAAACGGTCGTCCCTAGCATTATGGTAATCAGAACACTGTAGGCAACCACATTTCCATCAACAGGCAAAAATGTTAGGTAATTTTCCAAAGGAACTGTGAGAGCGAAGGTCGCAAAAAGAGTCAAAGCACCCTCAATGGTCATAGTCTTTAGCCCCTTCATGTGCAAGAGTTCATGGACGCCTAGCATGGCTAACAAGCCAATTCCTATCTGCAACAAGAGCCCTCCTGCAAACAAGACTGGAAGGAAAATTGCCAGGGCCAATACCGCAAACAATGTTCTCTTTTGTAAATCCTTGGTCATATCTTCTCCTAAACTCCTCCAAAACGGCGATTGCGATGGTTAAAAGCAGCAATAGCTTCCTGCAAGGCGGCTTCATCAAAATCAGGCCACAAGGTATCCGTAAAGTAAAGCTCGCTATAAGCTGCTTGCCATGGCAAGAAATTACTTAAACGCAACTCACCACTCGTACGGATAATCAAATCAGGATCCCGCAAATCCTTTGGCAGGTGTTGCGTGAAAAGATAGTCCCCAATCATATCTTCTGTGATGTCACCAGGGTTTATTTTAGCATCTAGAACATCTTGAGCCAAGCCCTTAAGAGCCTGCGTAATTTCAGCACGGCCACCATAGTTAAGCGCAAAATTGAGAATCAAGCCCGTATTGTTCTTAGTCAATTCCTCTGCTTTTTTCAAAGCTTCAAAAGTCGGCTTAGGCAAACGATCTGTCTCCCCAATCATCTGAATCTTAACGTTATTTGCGTGCAATTCAGGGACGTAGTTATCATAAAATTCGACTGGCAAGTTCATGATAAACTTGACTTCTTGATCTGGGCGTGTCCAATTTTCCGTTGAAAAGGCATAAACCGTGATGACCTTAACTCCCATCTTGTTAGCTGCCTTGGTCACTTTTTGGAGGGCTTCCATCCCTGCTTTATGACCAAAAACCCGTGGTTGCATCCGTTTTTTAGCCCAACGACCATTCCCATCCATGATGATGCCAATATGAGCAGGAACCTGTGTTGGAACCTCGACTTCTACAGCTTTATCTTTCTTAAAAAATCCAAACATGTTCTTATTCCTATTCAAAAATCTATCGTTTCATTATACCATATTTCCCTATTTTCTTCTATTGCTAAGTTATTAGCTCTCCGTAAAGACAAAAAATAAGCCGCCTGATTGGGCGACTTAGTTTTATAGGGAGATTATTATGAAAAAGTTTTAGGAGTTTAAGTTAAGTTCCTCTTAACTTATGAACCTAGTATACCGTCCCTAACTTAAATTTTTCTTAAGTTTTTTGAGAAAGTCAGATTTTTCCATTTTTCTTGCCAATTTTTCTTGGACAAGCGTTCTTGATAGAGCTTCATTCGGTCTTCATTCTCTAAAAAATGAGGAGTTGGGGAAATCTGAAAGTTCAAAATATCCTCTAAACCATAAGGCGCAAAGATCTCTAAAGTTGCGTCGGCATGCAAGCGAAGGCCTATCGCCGTACAGCGTTCAGGATACTTACTCATAGCATCACGAGAACTCGTGTAAGGCGCAGTGTGGGGACTGTGCTGATGCATATAGACCTGATTTTTCAACTCCCACTGATACTGAGGAAAATCTTCTCTCAGTTTTTTCTCTATGGATACTGTTTCCTCATAAGAAATATCTGGATCAAAGAAAATCACATCCACATCCGTCTCACTATCAAAAGGCGATTTATCAGACAAGAGATTCCAGATGAAATTCCTGACAGAACCTGCCGCCAACCACGAATCTTTCAGATCAAGATCACGAATGATGGTCAGAATAGTCATCATATCCAGATTTTCTCTGAAAGCATCTAGAATTTCTTGCTCATTTTTCATTGTATTCATAACCTAAATGCTCATATGCCTTAGCAGTCGCCACCCGTCCAGACCTTGTCCGCATGATAAAACCTTTTTGGATGAGGTAAGGTTCGTACATGTCTTCAACCGTCTCACGCTCCTCGGCAATATTAACGGAGAGAGTACCTAAACCGACAGGACCACCACCGTACATCTCAATCATGGTACGAAGGATTTTCTGGTCCACATAGTCCAAACCTTCATGGTCTACATCCAGCATAGTCAAGGCCTTATCCGTAATGACATCATCAATCAAGCCATCGCCCATAATCTGCGCAAAGTCACGCACGCGCTTGAGGAGACGATTAGCGATACGAGGAGTTCCTCGACTGCGTAAGGCCAACTCCGAAGCTGCCTCATGGGTGATTTCCATCTCAAAAATATCTGCTGTCCGCTCAACAATCTCTGTCAAGTCAGCGTGGGCATAGTATTCCATATGACCTGTAATCCCAAAACGTGCCCGCAGAGGATTTGAGAGCATCCCCGCACGTGTCGTAGCCCCAATCAAGGTGAATGGTGGCAAGTCCAAATGAACACTGCGACTGCCTTCACCAGCACCAATCATGATATCAATGTAGAAGTCTTCCATGGCACTATAAAGCACCTCTTCCACCGACATGGGCAAGCGATGAATCTCGTCAATAAAAAGGACGTCTCCAGGTTCCAAATCATTCAAAATGGCTACCAGATCACCCGCTTTTTCAATGACAGGACCAGACGTTTGCTTGAGATTGACTCCCAGTTCATTGGCAATGACAAAGGCCATGGTCGTTTTCCCCAAACCTGGAGGCCCAAATAAGAGCACATGGTCCAGCGCTTCATCCCGCATTTTGGCAGCTTCGATAAAGATTTGCAGCTGGTCCTTGACCTTATCCTGACCTATATATTCACGTAAATATTGGGGACGGAGGGTACGTTCTACCAACTCCTCATCCCCCATGATCTCATTATCTAAAATTCTACTCATGGCTCTATTATATCAAAAATCCAAGTCACAAACAAAAAAGCCACCTGATTGGGTGGCCTCTTTAGGGAGATTATTATGAAAAAGGTAAAATAA
>NZ_KV832075.1:0-627 GCF_001837335.1 Streptococcus sp. HMSC066F01 | reverse complement strand
TAGTTGTTATTTGGATTGTCAGGATCATTTGGTTTACCTGGAGTCGTTACACGAACAATGTTTGACTTAACACCGTAGGCGTCGTTGACTGTCAATGTAAAGTTATTTGTATAAGTTGCCCCATCATTCAAGACACGACCAACAACAGTTGGATATAGAGTCTCAAAGGATTTTGTCAAATCTGCATTGAAAGCAGCTAAGGTCTCCTCAGTAGCCTTAAAGGTTACAGTGTGACTAGCTTTGTCATAGCTTGTTTCAAAACCTTTGCTTGCAGCCTTGGTTGCTTCCAAATCAAACTGATAGCCAGTTGGAAGTGGATCTACCAATACAAATGAAGTTGTTTTTGGACGACCAGCTGTCAACGCTTCTGTTTTCAACTCAAACTTCACTACAGACTGCTTAGCAACGAGAGTACGATCGATATCTACTCCATCCTCATTTTTAATTTCTTTATTAATCTGAGGTTGTGCAAATAGACGATTGTAATGGAAGTGAACTGTTGGCACCGCTGGTGGTGTTGGCAACTGCTTAGGAGTTGGTGCTACCGGCGGAGTTGGCAATGGATCATAATTTGGCTCTTCTGGTTTTGAGGGCTCTGGTTGATCTGGAGTTTTTACCGGTGGAGTT
>NZ_KV832074.1:78238-80573 GCF_001837335.1 Streptococcus sp. HMSC066F01 | reverse complement strand
GTTGGTTTTAATTCGTCCCCTAAAGCTACAGCACCAATGGCATCATCGTTTTCTACTAAGACACTAAGAGTTGCTCCTTTTGGAGTATCCATATCAAGATTACGTCCATAGGCTTTTTGACTGATTAATTGGTAACGGTGCCCACCTGCTTTACCCTCTACTCCAGAACCGGAAATCACATCAATCGAATCAAAAGATGCTGGACGTATATTTTGCTGCTCGGCGAAACTTACAATTGATTGAGCAATTGGGTGGCTAGATCCTCCTTCAATACCTGCCAATAAGGCAATGATTTCCTCTTTTGTATATTTGTCATTAAGAAGTTTTACATCTAATACTTTAAATTCACCAGTTGTTAAAGTACCCGTTTTATCTAAAATCATCACATCTGCATCTTGAGCTATTTCTAAGGCTTGGCGGTCTTTTACTAGTAAGCCACGGCTAGCTCCTAAGCTTGTGCTACGGGCGGTTACCAATGGAATAGCCAGACCCAATGCGTGCGGACAAGCAATAACTAATGTAGTAATAGTAAATATAACTGCCGTTGGGATATCTCCAATAATCATCCACACTACAAAAGCAATTAGCGCGACAATAACAGCAATATAGAAGAGCCACCCTGCAACCTTTTGCGCAATATTTTCTGCCCTGGAAGGCTGACTTTGAGCTTGGCTGATTAAATTCTGTACTTGAGAGATAAAGGATTGATCACCTGTCTCAAGCACTTTAATATAAAGAACCCCTTCTCCATTTGTTGAGCCCCCGATTACTTCATCACCAGGGCCTTTTTTTACTGCTTTTGACTCCCCAGTTAGAAGAGCTTCATTTAAACGTGATTCGCCACGCTCGATAATCCCGTCTGCTGGCACATTTTCTCCGGCTTGAACACGAATTAAATCACCTACCTGTAAGTCAGCAACTGGTCGTGTTTCAATTGAATCGTCTTCTAATACAACGTGAGCATCTTTCGGCACTAACTTAGCCAATGCTGCTTGTGCGTCTCCTGCTTCTCCAATGGCTTTCATCTCAATCCAGTGACCTAATAGCATGATTAATAGTAATGAAGCAAATTCAAAGAAAAAGTCCATCACGTGTTCACCCGTTACGTAGGTAATGATCACAGCATAAATACTGTACAAATATGAAACACTTAAACCTAAAGAAACGAGTGCCATCATTCCAGGGTTTTTTTGTTTAAATTCGTCAACTGCACCTTGATAGAATGGACGTCCACCATAAATAATTAATATAGTAGATAAAATAGCTACTACAATATCAGAATATGGAAAAGTAAACTGGAATGGTAGTTTAAATCCATGCAAAGGGGAAAAGAACATAATAATGATTCCTAGTGGCAATGACTTTAAGAAAAGTTCCTTAAAGTTTCCGTGATGATGGTGGTCATGTCCACTGTGCCCGCTGTGATCATGTCCACTGTGTCCGCTGTGATCATGTCCACTGTGCCCGTTGTGGTCATGCCCACAATGCCCGCAGTGATCATGTCCAGCATGATGTACTTGATGTTGATCCTTATGGTATCCATGTTCATCTGTGATTCCATGCTCGTGTTTTAACTTATCCATGTTGTCATTATTCATTTTAAATTCCTCCTTATGCTTAATGATGATGTAAATGACATTCGCATTGTCCTTCTGGACAATTGCAATCCACTTTTTCTACTGCGAAAGATTTTTTCATCTCTAATATTTTTTCTAGTCGATCTATATCATTGAAGCTTAAAACATGATCTTCAATGATGCTTCCTATTACATTTCCGACTTTCTTATTGCAAATCCGTTTAAAAATATCTTCTGCATAATTCCTTACGGCTTCTTTCTCTTCAATATTGGCAGTGTAAACAAACTTTCTACCTTCATGCTCTGTATTTAGTACGCCTTTTCCAACTAATCGACCTAAGATCGTTTTGATAGTGGATTGTGTCCAGTCCATTTTTTCTTGCAATACGGAAATAACTTTTTTACTAGTTACTCGATCATTTGCCCAAACTACACGCATGACTTCCCATTCTGCATCTGTGATATAAGTATTAAGTTCTATTGTGCTCATTCTCCTTCCCCCTTAGTTGTCTACAAATGTAAACAAATATGTTTAAAATGAGTTTACCATTGTAAACGAATTATGTCAAGTCTTTTTATTAAATTCTCACTTTTGGGGGTCAGTCCCTTAAAACATGCTATTTTTATCATTGATAAATATTAATAGCTAACTTTCCGAAAAATAACTATTTTTTATACAAAAAAGACATCCAAGAGAAAATTCTTGAATGTCTGTAAACGTTGATAGTATCGTATTGATTAACGTTTTGAGGCAACTG
>NZ_KV832074.1:0-78138 GCF_001837335.1 Streptococcus sp. HMSC066F01 | reverse complement strand
ACGTTTTGAGGCAACTGACTTTGTCAGATTGCAGCCACATTTGTAAGCGACTAAAGTCGCAACAACTGTGTCAATTGCACCAATTTAGTATGAAAATATAAAAAAGAACACCTCGGAAGGTGCTCTTTGTAAGTATAGTAATTCTCTCGAATTAACGTTTACTAAATTGTGATGCTTTACGAGCTTTCTTCAAGCCTGGTTTCTTACGCTCAACTTTACGTGAGTCACGTGTAAGAAGTCCTGCGCGTTTCAATGAATCGCGGAAGTCTGGGTCTACTTGAAGAAGGGCACGAGCGATACCGTGACGGATAGCTCCTGATTGACCAGCGTATCCACCACCTACAACGTTAACGAAAACGTCGTATGAACCTACAGTTGAAGTAACTGCAAATGGTTGGTTGATAACAAGACGAAGGTCAGCGTGTGGGATGTACTCTTCAACATCTTTTTTGTTAACAGTGATTTTACCAGTTCCTGGAACAAGGCGAACGCGTGCAACAGCGTTTTTACGACGTCCAGTACCTGCATATTGTGCTTGTGACATACTTTATTGTTCCTTTCCTTAGATAAGTCCTGAAATATCAAGAACTTCTGGTTGTTGTGCAGCGTGAGTGTGCTCAGCTCCAACGAATACTTTCAATTTCATACCTTGAGCGCGGCCAAGAGTATTGTGTGGAAGCATACCTTTAACTGATTTTTCGATCAAACGTACTGCATTTTTAGAACGAAGTTCACCAGCAGAGATTTGTTTCAATCCACCTGGGTGGTTTGAGTGGGTGTAGTAGATCTTATCAGTTGCTTTTTTACCAGTCAATTTAACTTTTTCAGCATTGATAACGATTACGAAGTCACCTGTATCAGTGTGTGGTGTGAATGTTGGTTTGTTTTTTCCGCGAAGTACGCTAGCAACAACTGCTGAAAGGCGTCCAAGAGGTACATCAGTTGCGTCAACAACGTACCATTTGCGTTCTACTTGGCCTGGTTTAGCCATGAATGTAGTTTTGTTCATGATTTCTCCTATATGAATATCGTTTTTGTTTACAGGGCGGATGTTCCGGTCCGCGAGGTATTTGAAAGGTTCCGGGGCCTTACAAATGGGGTAAACAATACCGTCTACTATCATACCAAATTTTACTACTAAAAGTCAATAGATATGAAAAATATTTTTGCCGATTTCAGTGTTTAACATCTAGAAAAACCTCGCTTTTGCGAGGCTCTCCTATTTATAAGCTAAGGCACGTTTAAAGGTTTTCCAGATTCCCAAATCATCTGTTTGAAGGACTAGACTAGCATACATGCGTCCGATAAAGGCTGTTGCAGTGACCGCAAAAACAACCGTTATGGCAAGTGAAATCCAGGCTTCTAAATCACTCGCATACCCATTTATAGCTCTAAATGGCATAAAGAAGGTCGAGATGAAAGGAATATAGGAACCAATTTTCAGAACTAAATTGTCCCCAGCAGCGCCTAGAGCAGTCACTCCGACAAATCCTGCTATAATCAAGATCATCAATGGCGACAAGGCCTTTCCTGAATCCTCAGGGCGAGAAACCATAGATCCTAGGAAGGCTGCTAAAACAACGTACATAAAGAGACTAACCAAGACAAACAATAGGGTATTGAGCGAGAAGGCCTCTCCTAGATGATTTAAAATCCCAGATTGCGCCAAGATTGGTAGGTCTTTAAAGAGCAGAATGGCAACCAGCCCACCCACGACGTAAATGCCAATATGAGTCAAAATCACAAGAAGCAAAGCCAGCATGCGAGCGTAGAAATAATGACTAGCTCGGATACTAGAGAAGACCACCTCCATGATTTTGGTTCCTTTCTCGCTAGCCACTTCCTGAGCAGTGACACTAGCATAGGTAATCAAAATCATATAAAGGAAGAAACCAAGCCCTGCGGCCGCAATGGTTTGAACAATTTTTTTGTTTTCCTTAGATTCATCAATCTTCTCAGTAAAATCAACGGTTTGACTCAAGCGTTGTTCCTGTTCTTGAGACAAATTGGCTGCCGAACGATTGAGTTGATATTGCAGTTCGTTTAGCTTATTGGTTACTGCTAGTTTGATGCCTGTTTCAAGAGAAGTTTCACCGTGATAAACGGCCTTGAGGACGCTGTCCTCTTGGTCAATGGTTAGATAACCCTTGATTTTCTCATCCTTGATAGCAGCCTGGGCACTGGCTTCATCCTTGTAATCAAAGTTGATACCATTGGTACCCTTGAGCCCTTCTTCTACAGATGGCACCGTTGTTACTACTGCTATCTTGCTATTCTTGGCCATAGAAGACCCTTGGAGATAGCTAATTCCTCCAGTTAGAGCGATAAAAAAGAACGGCGAAATCACCATAAAGAAGAAACTCCACGACTTGACATGTCGAAGATAGGTTTCCTTCATTACAACCCACATATTTCTCATACTTCCACCCCTGATTCTAGTTTAAAGATTTCATCGATTGTTGGAGCCTGTTGGTCAAAGGTCGCGATGTATTGACCTTGAGTGAGGATTGGGAAGAGTTCCCTTCCAGCGCTCTCATCATCGAGGATCAATTTCCAACTGCCTTGCTTGGTCAAGCTCACCTGTTTGACATGAGGAAGTTTTTCCAATTCTTCCTTGCTTCGTTCACTTGAAACAAAGAGACGTGTTTTCCCGTATTGATTGCGAACATCCTGAACTGGTCCATGCAAGACCACACGCCCATCACGAATCATCAGAATATCATCGCAAAGTTCCTCAACGTTGGTCATAACATGGTCAGAAAAGATAATGATTGCACCGCGCTCTTTCTCTTTCAAGATGACTTGTTTGAGTAACTCGGTATTAACTGGATCCAAACCACTAAAAGGCTCATCCAGGATGATCAAGTCTGGCTCATGGATCAGGGTGATGATCAACTGAATTTTCTGTTGATTCCCTTTGGAGAGGCTCTTGATTTTGTCGGTCAATTTGCCCTTTACTTCCAATTTTTCCATCCATTGAGGGAGTTTTTCCTTGACTTCTTTAGCATCCATGCCTTTTAGAGTCGCCAAGTAGCGAACTTGTTCAAGGACTGTCAACTTGGGCATGAGACTGCGTTCCTCAGGCAGATAGCCAATCCGAGCATAGGTTTCCTGACGAATTTCCTGCCCATCCAGACTGATCTCTCCTTGATACTCTAAAAATTTCAACATACTGTGGAAAATCGTTGTTTTCCCAGCACCATTCTTCCCGACCAGTCCCAAAATTCGTCCTGGACTTGCCTGAAAATCGACACCAAACAAGACTTGCTTGGGACCGAAACTTTTCTCTAGATTTCTTACTTCTAACATTTTCCACCTCCGAGATATGTTGCACTTATTATACTCCTTTTTGATAGCCTTTACAACGATTTATGTCCATTTTATCGGATTATAAGTAGCAAAAGTATCCTATCTCTAATAAATTTAAGTGCTTCAGCGATAGCTTTAGTATAACTCATTAAAGACTTTCTGAGATGGCTTCCTCCTCAACTATCGCTTTTCTCTTCTGAACTGTCCTTTTGAAACTAAAAATCCACCCCGAGGGATGGATTTTAGACTATTAACGCACTTCTGCATTCACTTTTTCTTCGAGTGATGCTTGGATTTTTTCCATATAGCGTGCGACTTCTTCGTCCGTTAAGCTATCTTCTGGATTTTGGAAGGTCAAGCTATAGGCCATTGACTTCATGCCAACTCCCAGTTTTTCGCCTGAGAAGACGTCAAAGAGTTTGATATCTGTCAAACGTTTCACGCCTGCAGCTTGGATAGCGTCTACAACTTCTTGATGAGTGACTTCTGCCTTGAGGAGTAGAGCCATGTCACGACTGACTGCTGGGAATTTAGTGATTTCTACAAATGGAGCAGCTGGTTGAAGGGCAGCTTCGATGCCTGAAAGGTTGAGCTCAGCTACATACGTTTCTGGAATATCGTAGGCCTTGGCAGTGACTGGATGCACTTGGCCAAGGAAACCAAGAACTTGGTCGCCGAGTGAAATCACGGCTGTACGTCCTGGATGGAGACTTGCAATCTCAGCTGTTGCTGTATAAGTCACTTCTAGTCCCAAGCGAGTAAAGAGCGCTTCAAGGATTCCCTTAGCATAGAAGAAATCAACTGGAACTGCTGCCGTTTGGAAATCTTTTTCTGCAACCAAGCCTGTTAAGGCAAAGGCAAAACTGTTGATTTCGTTTGGTAATTCTTCTTTTGGATTGCCTGTTTGTTCAAAGACTTTTCCAATCTCGTAAAGAGCCAAGTTTTTGTTCTTACGAGCCACGTTGTAGGCAACGGTATCAAGGATACCTGAGACCATATTTTGACGGAGGACAGAACGGTCCACAGTCATTGGCCACATGAGTTCTGTAAGGTTACTTGGTTGAGCTGTAAACTCAACTGCTTTTTCAGGAGTTGTCAGAGCGTAGGTGATGATCTCTGTCAAACCTGCTCCTTCAGCGATGGTACGGACTTGACGGCGCAATTTTTGTGTCGCAGTCAATTCGCCAGCTGTACCATCATCTTTTGGAAGACTAGTTGGCAAGCGGTCATATCCATAGATACGAGCGATTTCTTCAAAGAGGTCCGCTTCGATGGTGATATCCCAACGACGACGGGGTACGCTGACTATAAAGCTTTCTGCATTGCCAGAAAGGCCAAAGCCAAGACGACGGAAGACATCTTCCACATCAGCATAGGAAAGTTCTGTACCAAGGACGCGGTTAACATCTGCAAGAGTAGAAGAAACTTCCACATCAGAAGTATCAAGCTCTCCTGCTGAAACGATGCCCTTACGCACTGTCGCACCTGCAAGATCAGCAATCATGCTCGCCGCAGCATCAAGGGCTTCGTTAACAGTTGCCACATTGATGCCTTTTTCAAAGCGAGAAGACGACTCAGAACGAAGGTTGAGGCGTCCGCTAGTCTTGCGGATGGATTTACCATTGAAAACAGCCGCTTCAAGGACCACACGACTAGATTTTTCAGAGATTTCTGTAGCTTGTCCGCCCATAACACCTGCAAGGGCAACTGGTTTGTCAGCAACAGTGATGACTAGGTCAGTTTCTGCAAGTTCACGTTCTTCACCGTCCAAGGTCACTAATTTTTCACCAGCACGCGCTTCACGTACGCGGATATCAGTCCCTTCAAAGGTATCCAAGTCAAAGGCATGCATGGGTTGACCAAAGTAGAGCAGGATATAGTTGGTTACGTCAACTACGTTATTGATCGGACGAATCCCTTCGTTCATAAGAAGGTTTTGCAACCATTGTGGACTTGGTGCGATGGTCACATTGTCCAAGATACGGGCTGCATAGTAAGGCGCCTTGTCGGTATCGATACTTACAGAAAGTGCATCTGCTGCAGCTTCATTTGTTTCTGTTAAACTGAATTCTTTGAAGTTAACTGCCTTGTCATAGATGGCTGCCACTTCATGAGCTACCCCACGCATAGATAGAGCATCTGCACGATTTGGCGTGATAGAAAGTTCAATGATTTCATCATCCAAGTCTAGGTAAGAGAAAACTTCATCCCCAGGAACAGCATCTTGAGGCAAGATTTGAATACCATCTGCGAATTCCTTCGGTACAACCGAGTCAGAAATACCTAATTCACCAAGGGAACAGATCATTCCAAGTGACTCTAAGCCACGGATTTTCCCTTTTTTGATTTTGTAGTTGTCAGCGATACGAGCTCCCGGAAGTGCCACCATGACCTTGATACCAGCACGCACATTTGGGGCACCACAAACGATTTGACGAGCTTCTTCTTCGCCAACGTTAACCTGACAGACATGCAAGTGTGTTTCTGGCACATCTTCGCAAGACAAAACCTCACCGACGACAATTTTTGAGAGACCAGCAGCCGGTGATTCGACACCTTCGACCTCAATCCCTGTAGTTGACATTTTCTCAGCCAACTCTTGTGATGGCACATCAATGTCCACCAATTCTTTTAACCATTTATAAGATACAAGCATAATTCTGATTGTAAGATCCCACCAAGTAAGACCTTTTCAATTCCTTTCTTTTTCTTCGAGTCAGTCCTTACTATTCTCATCGAGAGAAAATGACTAGGACTGTATAGGACTGTGTTTCAGGTTTCAATCTTATTTAAACTGTTCTGAGAAGCGGACATCCCCTTGGTAGAATCCACGGATATCGTTGATTCCGTAACGGAGCATAGCTACACGTTCTTGACCAAGACCAAAGGCAAAACCAGAGTGAACCGTTGCATCAATACCACTCATCTCAAGGACACGTGGGTGAACCATACCGGCACCCATAATCTCGATCCAACCTGTTTTCTTACATACATTACAGCCTTCTCCACCACACTTGAAGCAGGAAACATCCACCTCAACAGATGGCTCTGTGAATGGGAAATAAGATGGACGCAGACGGATCTGACGCTCTTCACCGAACATCTTTTGGACAATCAACTGAAGGGTTCCTTGAAGGTCTGCCATAGAGATGTTTTTCCCAACAACCAATCCTTCGATTTGGTGGAACTGGTGACTGTGGGTTGCATCGTCCGTATCACGACGGAACACACGCCCCGGTGAGATCATCTTCAAAGGACCTTTTGAAAAATCATGAGCATCCATAGCACGCGCCTGAACTGGAGACGTGTGAGTACGGAGCAAGATTTCTTCTGTGATGTAGAAAGTGTCCTGCATATCGCGGGCTGGGTGATCTTTTGGGAGGTTCATACGCTCGAAGTTATAGTAGTCTTGCTCCACTTCAAAACCATCCACGACTTGGTACCCCATCCCGATGAAAATATCTTCGATTTCTTCACTGGTTTGTGTGAGGACATGACGATGCCCAGTCGCAACTGGGCGACCTGGAAGTGTCACATCAATGCTCTCGCTAGCTAGTTGAGCTGCGACTTTCTTTTCTTCCAAGAGCTTAGCTGTTTCTTCAAAGGCTGCCGTCAAAACATCACGAGCTTCATTAACATGTTTCCCGATGATTGGACGCATCTCAGCAGAGACATCTTTCATCCCTTTAAGGATTTCCGTAAGCGACCCTTTTTTACCAAGGACAGAGACACGCAAGTCTTGCATCTCTTTTTCATTTTCAGCAGTAATCTGCTTCAAGCTAGCCAGCGTTTCTTCGCGAAGTGCTTTTAATTGTTCTTCAATAGTTGACATAATTCCTCCATCAGTCTCTCGTAGATAAAAAGAAAACCACATGCCAAAAACTCCACTCGGAGCGTTGACACGCGGTACCATCCGTTTTCATCTGACAAGTCAGACCTTCATTTCTAAATCCATGCGCAAGTGAATTCACCCAGCTTTCATATAGAGAGCTTGCAGTCACGGCTCTCCTCCCTGATATACTTCCCTTGAGTTACTAGTCTTGCGGATTTCTATTCAATTACTACTTAGTTTATCAGATTTTTACCATTCTTGCAAGACCTATCTCACTTCTGCTTGCCTTTAAATCGCCATTGGAAGCGAAGCTTGTCATAGAAAGGAAATTCGATAAACAAGACCCCCAAACCTACACAGAAACTGGCAAGAACATCTGATGGGTAGTGAACTCCCAGATAGACCCGAGATAGAAGCACACTGACTAGGTAGAAGCCAAGGACGATTTGCACAATTTTTCTCCAAACCGGATCTTTAATCCGTTGACTGAGAATGACAATCAGAGTACCTACCATCAAAGTTACAGCCAGAGAATGGCCACTTGGAAAAGAAAATCCCTTCTCCTCTACCAGATGTAAAATAGCTGGCCGTGGGCGCTGGTAGATGTTTTTAAAGGTCACGATTAAAAGACCGGCTAAGGCTAGATTACCCGCCATGAAGTAGCTTTCTATCTTCCACTGCTTACGATAAAAGATAAAGGCTGCAATGGCAACCCAGGTGATGATTACTGGGATATCAATCAAATGCGTAAGCGCACGGAATAGAACTGTCAAATAATCTGGCAAGTTCCCACGAAGAGCAGTCTGAAGAGGTTGATCAAAACCGACCAGCGTTTCAGGATAGAACTTAACCATATAGCCAAGAAGGACGAAAAGTAAAAGGGCAAAACTGCCCTTCATTAAAAATGTTTGTTTATCTCTCATAATGTTTTAAGGTTGGTTTCAAGAGGACGTATAACAACCAGAATGAAACGGCAAAGATGATACCTTCAATCAGGTTAAAAGGTAAAACCATAGTCATCAAGTAGTTAGAAAGTCCTATAATTTCTCTAATATCAAAGTTGGCAAACTGCGCGTATAAAGGAACCGCATAGACATAGTTGAGAACCAACATGGCAGAAGTCAATCCAAAAGTTCCCGCTAGAGATGCTAGTAGGAAACGAAGGGTGCTACGTTCCTTTTTCCAAATCAAACCAAAGACGATAACAAAAACTCCCAAAGCTACGATATTCATTGGCAAGCCAATGTAGGTATTCACTCCTTGGCTATTCAGAAGCAACTTCAAGAGTGAGCGCATCAAGAGAATTCCTAGAGCAGCTGGCAAATCCATCACCACCAAGCCTACAAGGACTGGCAAGATACTAAACTCGATCTTGAGGAAGGTTGCCGCTGGCAAGAGCGGAAAGTCAAAGTACATCAGCACAAATGAAATGGCTGATAAAATCGCAATGGTCGAAATTCGACGTGTGTTTGTCATAACAGGTTCCTCCAATTTTCTATAAAATCAGAAGAAGTTGGAAAGGATCCCTCTATCTATTCTCACTTTTTATATCCCAAAAGTTCCCTCTCACTCTTTTGAGCAAGCGGTTGCAATTCATCTATAAACTCATTAGAACAGACAAGGCCATTCTTTCGTCTTCTCCCATCCAGACTATACTGTCGGTTGTGGAATCACACCACATCAGCTTGCGCTCGCGGACTTATTTGGTTAAGATATTTTAGATTTACCTAGGCGTCGCAGTCGAAGATAATACTTAAAGTATATCGAGACAAGACAACGACGAGAAAGCTAAAATAGCTAGTCAAATTTACCGCCGGTCGGGAATCTCACCCTGCCCTGAAGACCCTTTAATCATAACAAAAAACGCTTGCAAGTGCAAGCATTTTGATTATTTCAATTTATCTGCTTCATAGGTGTGAACAAGCTCAAGACCTGCAAAATTCTGCTGACGAAGAGCTTCGTAAACAATCATGCAGACGGTATTGGACACATTGAGACTGCGGACATGTTCATCATTCATAGGGATACGGAGAGCTTTCTCTGGATGTTCACGCATAAAGTCCTCAGGCAAGCCCTTGTCTTCACGTCCAAAGAGAAAATAATGGTCCTCGTCCGTCGATAAATCTGCTTCAGAATAGACTTTTTCCGCAAATTTTGAAATCAGATAGAGTTTTCCCTTCATCTGAGACATAAAATCTTCCAAGCTGTCATAAAAATAAATCTCTAACTTATCCCAGTAGTCCAAACCAGCCCGCTTCATCTTGCGATCATCAATCGGAAATCCCATCGGTTTGATGATGTGAAGGGGAGAATTGGTCGCAGCGCAAGTACGCGCAATGTTACCTGTATTTTGTGGAATCTGAGGCTCGAATAATACAATGTGATTTGTCATTACGGGTTTCCTTTTATCATTGCAAAAAAATAGCCACACTGCCCGGAGTCAAGCTCAGCAAACAGCGTGGTTAAGGCGTCGTTAACTTACCTCACAACAGGTTTGAAGTAAATCAGCGAAACTACTTCCTTAGTATAACACTTTCAGAATCATTGTCAATAGAAATGACTTGATTTTTTTACTTTTTTTAATGATATTTTCATGTTTGGTCATTCCCTTTCTGAAAAGGTATGGTAAAAGAGCCAAATCACTTCAAATCGGAGACATCGTTATAGAAATTAAGCAAATGTATCTTCAAAACGTGAAAAGGCCTTTCTTCCCCTAAAAATCGCCTTAGCAAGTGCATTTTTTGCTAAAAAAGGGTATGATAGTTACATCATGAAAAAGTAGGTTTTTTATATGAAAATTGTCCTTGTTGGTGGAGGGAAAGTTGGTTTCGCCCTCTGTCGTTCACTGGTTGCAGAAAACCATGACGTTGTCCTCATCGAACAAGATGAGGCTGTCCTCAATCACATTGTCAGTCGCTATGATATCATAGGTCTCCTTGGAAATGGGGCTGACTTCGCCATCTTGGAGCAAGCCGGTGTTCAAGAGTGCGATATCTTTATCGCCCTAACCGAACACGATGAAGTGAATATGATTTCAGCGGTACTTGCTAAAAAAATGGGCGCTAAAGAAACCATCGTCCGAGTTCGAAATCCTGAATACTCTAATGCCTATTTTAAAGAGAAAAATATTCTTGGGTTTTCACTTATCGTTAATCCAGAACTCCTAGCAGCGCGTGCAATCTCAAATATCATTGATTTCCCTAATGCCCTCTCTGTCGAACGATTTGCTGGAGGTCGGGTCAGTCTCATGGAGTTTGTTGTCAAGGATTCTAGCGGTCTTTGTCAAATGCCAATCTCAGACTTCCGTAAAAAATTTGGGAATATTATTGTCTGTGCTATGGAGAGAGATCATCAACTGATGATCCCAAGTGGTGATGTTATTATTCAAGACAAGGATAGGATTTTTGTTACGGGAAATCGTGTAGATATGATGCTTTTCCATAACTATTTTAAATCTCGCGCAGTTAAAAGCTTACTTATCGTTGGAGCTGGAAAGATTGCTTATTATCTACTCGGCATTTTAAAAGACAGTCGCATTGATACCAAGGTCATCGAGATCAATCCTGAAAGAGCTCGTTTCTTCAGCGAAAAGTTCCCCAATCTCTATATTGTCCAAGGAGATGGAACTGCAAAAGACATTTTGCTGGAAGAAAGTGCTCCCCACTATGATGCAGTCGCAACCTTGACTGGGGTTGATGAGGAAAATATCATCACTTCTATGTTTCTTGACCGAGTTGGCGTCCATAAGAATATCACCAAGGTCAACCGAACAAGCCTTTTAGAGATTATCCACGCGCCTGATTTTTCGAGTATCATCACACCAAAAAGCATCGCAGTGGATACCATTATGCACTTTATCCGTGGTCGAGTAAACGCTCAGTATTCAGATCTTCAAGCCATGCACCATCTAGCAAACGGTCAAATTGAAACTCTCCAATTCCAAATCAAGGAAGCTAATAAAATGACTGCCAAACCTCTATCACAGTTGAAATTGAAAAAAGGAGTTCTCATTGCAGCCATTATCCGAAAAGGAAAAACAATCTTCCCTACTGGAGAGGATATGCTTGAGGTGGGAGACAAGTTACTCGTGACGACCTTATTGCCAAACATCACCAAAATCTATGATTTGATTGAGAGGTAAAAAATGAATAAAAGTATGATTCGTTACCTCCTCTCAAAACTTCTCTTGATTGAGGCTGTTCTCCTCCTAGTTCCTGTTAGTGTAGCGATCTATTACCAAGAATCCAGTCAAGTATTTATCGCTCTCTTTTCTACGATTGGAATTTTAGTCCTTCTCGGTGGTCTAGGCGTTTTACGGAAACCGAAAAATCAACGGATTTATGCCAAGGAAGGGGTCTTAATTGTTGCCCTCTGTTGGATTCTATGGTCTTTCTTTGGTGGCCTCCCCTTTGTCTTTTCAGGACAAATCCCCAGCGTCATCGATGCCTTCTTTGAAATCAGTTCTGGATTTACGACTACAGGAGCAACTATCCTGAACGATGTTTCCGTTCTCACTCGTTCCCTCCTCTTCTGGCGAAGTTTCACCCACTTAATCGGAGGGATGGGGGTACTCGTCTTTGCGCTTGCCATTATGGACAATGCCAAGAATAGTCACTTGGAGGTGATGAAGGCTGAGGTCCCTGGACCTGTCTTTGGCAAGGTCGTATCCAAGCTAAAAAACACTGCCCAGATTCTCTATCTGCTTTATCTGGCTCTCTTCTCCCTTTTTGTGGTTATCTACTATCTAGCAGGCATGCCTCTCTATGATAGTTTTGTCATCGCTATGGGAACGGCAGGAACTGGGGGCTTTACCGTCTATAACGACGGAATTGCCCACTATGGTAGCTCACTCCTCACCTATCTAGTTAGTATCGGAGTTCTGGTTTTTGGAGTTAACTTCAATCTCTACTACTACCTCATGCTCCGTCGGGTTAAGGCTTTCTTTGGAGATGAAGAACTACGAGCATATATCATCATTGTCCTAGTTTCTACCGGCTTGATTACGCTTAATACGCTCCACCTCTACCAAGGGGTCTCTAAAAGTGTTGAAATGGCCTTCTTCCAAGTTTCCAATATCATAACGACAACAGGTTTTGGTTACGGAGATATTACCAACTGGCCCCTCTTCTCCCAATTTATCCTCCTCTTCCTCATGGGAATCGGTGGATCAGCAGGCTCAACTGCAGGTGGTCTTAAGGTGATCAGAGGACTTATCCTCTCTAAAATCGCAAAAAATCAGATTTTGTCCACCTTATCTCCTCATCGTGTTTTGACTCTACACGTCAATAAAACTGTGATTGATAAGGATACCCAGCACAAGATTCTTAAATATTTTGCCATCTATATGATGATTATTCTCTCTCTCATCTTTATCGTCAGTCTTGATAGCAATGATTTTCTAGTCGTAACCAGTGCTGTCTTCAGCTGTTTTAACAATATCGGACCTATTCTAGGTACAACCTCTAGTTTTGCTATCTTTAGCCCCATCTCTAAAATCCTCCTCTCCTTTGCAATGATTGCAGGTCGCTTAGAGATATACCCAATTTTGCTACTCTTTATGAAACGTACCTGGTCTAAACGCTAATGATAATATAATTCCCCTTTTACAAGCTAGTAGAAGGGGAATTTTTCTATTAAAAATGAGAAGACCTTTCGGTCCTCTCTTAGTATGTTTATTTTTTAAGAGCTTCTTTGTATCGAGCAAGTTCTGCTTGGTTAGCCCAAACATAGTGACCTGGACGAATTTCTACCATAGATGGCTTATCTGTCTCATAGTCATGTTGGTCAGGATCGTAAACTTTCAAGACCTTCTTGCGTTCCAAGATTGGATCTGGAATCGGTACAGCAGATAGAAGTGCTTGAGTGTATGGGTGGACAGGATTGTTAAACAACTCCTCTGTCTCCGCAACTTCCACGATAACTCCCTTATAGATAACTGCGATACGATCTGAGATAAAGCGAACAACTGACAAGTCATGGGCGATAAAGAGATAAGTCAAGCCCAACTCTTTTTGGAACTTCTTGAGCAAGTTCAAAACTTGCGCACGAACAGATACGTCCAAGGCTGAAATTGGCTCATCCGCAATAACGAAATCAGGTTCCATCACAAGGGCACGAGCAATCCCGATACGCTGGCGTTGACCACCAGAAAACTCATGTGGATAACGGGTCAGGTGTTCTTTCAAAAGCCCGACTTCATGGATCATCTTTTGAACTTTTTCTTTTCGGTCTTCTTCATCTTTAAACAAGTGATAGTTGTAAAGACCTTCAGAGATGATATAGTCAACTGTCGCACGCTCATTCAAGCTGGCTGCAGGGTCCTGGAAAATCATCTGGATACGACGGATCAAGTCTGATGATTCTTTATGAGATTTTTTTCCATTAATCTTATGACCATCAAAGATGATCTCACCTTTACTGGTATTATTTAGACCAATAATAGCACGACCAATCGTTGTTTTCCCACTACCAGATTCACCTACAAGAGAGAAAGTTTCCCCCTTGTTGATAAAGAAGTTGGCGTTTTTAACCGCAACAAACTTCTTACTTCCTTCACCGAAGGAAATTTCTAAATCTTTAATTTCTACTAATTTTTCAGACATTTCCTTCCTCCTAGTCTTCTAGATGAGCAAAGCCCATTTTATCACGAATCTTGTCATGCAAATCTGCAATGACTCCAGGTTTTTCAACTTTAGGAGCATTCTCATGAAGCAACCAAGTCTTAGCCCAATGGGTATCACTAACTGAAAACTGAGGTGCTTTCTGTTCAAAGTCAATTTGCATCGCATAATCTGAACGAAGGGCAAAGGCATCACCTTTCAACTCAGTATAAAGAGACGGTGGTGTTCCAGGGATAGAGTACAATTCCCCTTTATCGTCAGCAAGCTGAGGCAAGCTAGACAAGAGACTCCAAGTATATGGATGACGTGGATCGTAGAAGACTTCCTCAACAGTACCGTATTCTACAATTTCACCAGCATACATAACCGCTACCTTATCGGCAATACTTGCTACCACACCAAGGTCATGGGTGATAAAGATAATGGTAAAGTGGTACTCATTTTGCAAGGTTTTAAGCAAATCAATGATTTGCGCTTGAATGGTAACGTCAAGGGCCGTTGTTGGCTCGTCACAGATCAAGATATCTGGACGACAGGCAAGGGCAATCGCAATAACGATACGTTGGCGCATCCCTCCAGAATATTGGAAAGGATACTCTTCAAAACGTTTTTCAGCATCTGGGATTCCGACCTTGTTCATATAGTCGATTGCCATCTCTTTGGCTTCCTTAGCTGTTTTCCCTTGGTGTTTAATGATCACTTCAGTGATTTGGCTACCGATTGTATTGATTGGGTCCAAACTTGTCATAGGGTCTTGGAAGATAGTCGCAATTTTAGCACCACGAATCTTCTCCCATTCCTTGTTAGAAGTTAGAGCGGTCAAGTCTTGTCCACGATAGTCGATGCTTCCTTGGGCAATACGTCCATTGTCTTCTAACATCCCTGTAAAGGTTTTTGTTAAAACAGATTTACCAGAACCGGACTCACCTACCAAGGCCAGAACTTCTCCTTCAATCAAGTCTAGAGAAACTCCTCGGATAGCCGTCAGAACTTTGTCACGAACGTCAAATTCCACGACAATATCACGAGCAGTCAAAATTACATCTTTTCCTTTTATCATGTCTACTCCTATCTATGTGTACGTGGATCACTAGCATCCGCTAGGTTTTGACCAACAACGAAAAGAGATAGGGATACCAAGATCAAGGTTGTCAACGGAATCCAGAATAAGTAAGCGTTGGTCGTAACGTTTTGTGAGTAATCTGAGATCAAACGTCCCAAACTTGGCACTGTTACAGGCAATCCCAATCCAAAGAAGGAAAGGAAGGCTTCATAAGAGATGAAGCTTGGCAACATCAAGGTCATTGTAGAAACAATAACAGATACCAATTGTGGCATGATGTTTTTAACGATGATTTTAAAGGTTGGCGTTCCAAGTGTTTGAGAAGCAAGGTTGTATTCCAAGTCACGGTAACGCATGATTTGGATACGAATCATATAAGCAATCCCAATCCAAGTTGTCACACTCATGGCAAAAATCAGATTCCAAAAACCAGCACCGATTGAGTAAGTCAAGACAATGACAATCAAGAGAGATGGAATGTTTGAAATAATGTTATAAACTTCCATCATGACACGGTCTACAGATTTTGAAATTCCCCAGATTCCACCAACAATAACCCCAATTACAAGGTTGATAAAAGTGGCAATTACAGAGATAAGAATTGAATTACGCGCACCAAACCAAACCCCATCAAACAAGGATTTACCATTGCTATCTGTACCAAACCAATGTTCAGCATTGGGCTTGATAAAACGAGCACTAAAGTCATTGACCTTACTTACATCGTTGAAATCAAAATCGGAGAACATTGGGTAAATAAAGCTCATCAAGATAATGGCAACCAAAATTCCTAGCATAAAGACGGTTGATTTTTTCTTTAGAAATTGTCTAAATACAGAACCCCAGTATGAATAGGCAGGAGCATCAATTGTTTCAGAGGCAAAATCGTCACGTTTTACGAACTGAAATTTTTCTTTATCAATTGTTGACATTATTTGCCTCCTTTCTCTGTCAATTTAATACGTGGGTCAAGCATGGTCATCCAGATATCTCCTACAAAGAGTGAGAAGATAGAAATACACGTGAAGATGAAGACAAGACCAACTACCATTGAGTTGTTTGATGCCTTAACAGAGTCAATCAACATTTTACCCATACCTGGGAAAGCGAAGACTGTTTCTGTCAATGTTGCACCACCGATAACCCCGATTACGGCACCAGGAATACCTGAAACCAAAGGAACCATGGCATTTTTAAAGATGTGTTTATTTGAAATTTCTTTTTCAGACAAACCTTTTGCACGAGCAAAACGAACGAAGTCCTGAGATTGCAAGTCGATCATGTAACGACGAATCCAGATAGCTGTACTTGGCGCACCCAACAAACCTAGAATAACTGCTGGTAAGACATAAGAACGCCAATCTCCAGCCCCCAAGATAGGGAATGAGTCAGGCAGACCAATTGATGATCCAATCAAACGCACGATGTAAACCAAGGCAATCGTTGGAAGTGCAAGCAAGAAGGTTAGAGCACCTGTCGAGAAGCTATCAATCCAAGTATTCTTGTGGCGAGCCATAGCAGATCCAAGTGGAATCGCAATCGCATACGAAATAATCAAACCAATCAAACCAGCAACCGCTGAGCTTGCGATCATTGATGGGTATTGATAATTGCTTTCTGTAGCTGTATATGGATCATCTTTACCATAGTTGGCTACTTCACGCGCATCTGCTTGACTTGGAGATTTGTAGGTACGAGAGTAAATATCTACAGACGAAGTCTTTTTACCTGTAGGGAATTGAACTTCTGATGTCTTAGTTTGTCCCTGACCTTGTGTGATAACTTGAAGCACTGGTGTGTTTGCATAAGTTGGGTAAGAGTCCCCCAAGTTAATGTTCACAAAGTTTTGGTGTACAAATGGGAATTGATTGTTGAAATACAAAAGGTATTTGTGTTTTGTACCTGAACCAACCAATGACCAACCGATAGCAGGGTCATTTTCAAAACGAAGATAACGTTGCAAGTTTGGATTTTCAGGATCTTGAATCTTGTTTGGATGATCAATATCAATCAAGTTGGAATAGAATTTGAAAACACGTTCAAAAATTGGAATTTCACGCGTAGCATAGAATTGACCACTTTCTGAGAATACACCTAACGTCCAACCATTTCCTAGTTGGTTGATGTATTTTTCATAGATCGCCTTATTTGTATCATTGGCATCTACTGTTACAGATGAATCCATCGTGCTAGCTCTTTCTTGCAACTCTTTGGTATCGTAGTACTCGATATAGCCCATCCGCTCATAAACGGTATTTTCATAATTGTCCCGTTTATCTGGCGTCGTTGCAATCTTGTTATAGTTGGTATCCTGCTTGAAAATCAATTTCCGAGGAACCATCGTATAAATAATTGTGTAAGTCAAAGTTGTCACCAAGAAAATAGACAACAATGAACGCAGTACACGCATAAAAATATATTTCTTCATATCGTTTCCTTTTAAAATCCCAAAAGAACCTTCTCCTCATGGAGAGAAAGTTCTCTTGAGAGTTATTTATTTAACGTGATTAGCCAATTCTTTTTGAACTTTTTCGTTTGATTCTTTTTTCTCTTTGAGCCATTTTTCACGAGCTTGTTCATAATCAGCTTTTGTTACAACCTTATCTTGTAACTGAATATACTTGAAGTATACGTCTGATCCCTTATCTCCAGATTGACTGTAAGATGCAGAGAATGGCACAACACGAGAAATGATTGGTGCAGCACCACTTGATGACATAGCTGGCAAGAAGAGTGAACTATCTGTCAACCAAGCTTGAGCAGCCGCGTATTTTTCATAACGAACATTCAAGTCGCTTGTTTCTTTTCCTGCTTCATCAACTAGCTTATCGTATTCTTTCAAACCAACTTGAGCCGCTGCAGCATTATCTGCACCTTCGTAACCCATATAGGTTTTTGTTTGTTCAGCATTCGTTGTTTTCAAGATATCAAGGTAAGTTGATGGATCTTCATAGTCAGGGTTCCATCCAACAGCACCTGAGAGATCCCAATCTTCTGCCGCTGCGCTAGCTGCGTAGTATGTAATATTCTGTAGTTCATCTGTAGTGATTTGTTGGATATCGATGACTACGTTTTCTTCTCCAAGTACTGTTTCAACGGATTGTTTGAAGGATTGAATACGTGCAATATAGTTTTTAGATGTTTGGTCTACTGGGATATCCAAGTGGATAGGGAATTTCACACCTTCTGCTTCCAATGCTGTTTTAGCTTTGGCAAATTCGGCTTTGGCTTTATCGGCGTTGAAAAGTCCATCTTGACCATCCGCAAAGTTTACATTCTTCCATTCATCACCGTAAGCCGCCATCTTTTCAGTTACCAAGTCACCGAAAGTTTTTTCGCCTGCAGAGACAAAGTCTGGTTTCACAAAGAGGTTACGAACTGCAAGAGGAGCACCTTCCTTACCATTAATTTGTGCTGAGTAAGAAGTACGGTCAAAGGCAAAGTTCAAAGCCTGACGGAAGTCCTTGTTAAGAAGGGCTTTCTTGGTAGAAGTCTTCTCTTCATCAGTTGTCTTAGAAGTGTATTTGTAACCTTGACGGTCAATATTTACACCCAAACCACCAATACCTGGACCTGATGGAGTGTAGTAAATATTGTCTTTGTAAGTTTCTTCTACCTTAGAGTAGTTTGAACTTGTTGGGAAGAGACGGGCATAGCTATAAGCCCCACTTGTAAAGTTACGTTCAATTGATTCTTGATCTGAACCATCATAGTAAGCAAGTGTTACTTTATCAAGATGAACATTGTCTTTGTCCCAATAGTTTTCATTCTTCACAAATTCGATAGATGACTTAGCAGTCAAACCTCTCAGCAAGAATGGTCCATTGTAAAGCAATGATGTAGGGTCAGTCGCTTTACCAAAATCAGATCCTTTTGATTTTTCAAATTCTTCGTTCAATGGCCAGAAGATTGCGTAGGCCAGCTTAGAGTTCCAGTATGGTTCTGGTTTGTTCAAAGTGTATTCAAGGGTGTAATCATCAACTGCTTTTACACCGACTGAAGCAAAATCTTTATTGTTTCCAGCTATATAGTCAGCTAGACCTTTAACTGAATCTTCTGCTAGATACTTAGCTGCTGATTTATTGTCAGCTGCGTGTTTCAAACCATTTACAAAGTCTTTGGCTGTTACTTCAGCATACTCTTCGCCATCAGATGTCATCCATTTGACACCTTTACGAATCTTGTAGGTATAAGTCAAACCATCTTTTGAAACTGACCAGTCTTCTGCAACTGCAGGAACTAAATTCCCATACTTGTCGTTTGTGAAAAGACCATCGATACCATTTGAAGTGGCGACCTTAGTACTTTGTTTCCCTGAAATGAGGTAATCCAACGTTTCTGGGTCAGCTGTATAAACATAGCCATAATTTTTTGGCGCTGTTGAATCAGATGATTTTGAAGAACCACAAGCAGCTAGTACTCCTGCCGCTAATAAAGCAACACCTGCTGCAACAAATACTCTACTTTTTTTCATGTTTTTAACTCCTCTTGAAAAATTTAGGCTTATTGGAAATTATAACATATATTTTTTAAAAAGTAAACGAATTTTCAGAATATTTAGGCGCATTTCCTCAAAAAACTTCTATTTGTCAAAATTCTTGCATTCTTTGTTTGTTTCTGCAAGAAATACTTTCTAGTCTGACCCTCTTTAGAATGGGATTTTTACAAGCTTTTTCTCACTTCTTCGATCATCATCTGTTTTCCTAAATTGGATTTTAGAATAAGAAACTATTGACGGGAAATGATTTTCAAGGTATAATAATAAACGTTGAGGCGGTATAGCCAAGTGGTAAGGCACGGCTCTGCAAAAGCTTGATCGTCGGTTCAAATCCGTCTACCGCCTTTCAGTACCTGAATTAACAGGAATTAACCAAATGAAAAGCTCGTAAAACCGGGCTTTTTTAGTATTCCTAATAAGTGGGGATAACTGAACCTACCATCTAGATTTACAAAAAGCAGTGACTCAAGTCACTGCTTTATTCTGTTTCTTCTTCAGGTTCTAGTTCTGTGATTTGAACTTTTACCTTGGTAACACGTCCATTTTTCACCTTATCATTGGTCAGGACGATTTGCTTGTTTTGACTGACCAGTTCATAACTGATTTTTTCAGTTGTTGGAATCGTACCAACACCCGTCAAATAATAACCGGCGATGGTATCCACATCATCGCTTTCTAGTTCGACACCAAAGTAGTTATTGAAGTCGTTAAGATTCATGGTTCCCTGTGCAATATAGGTGTCCTCACCGATTTGATGGACTTCGATTTCTGCTCGGTCTGTCTCATCGTCGATTTCTCCGACAATCTCCTCCAGCAGGTCTTCCAGAGTTACCAAACCAGCCATACCACCGTATTCATCTAGTAAGATGGCCATTTGATTTTGGGTATTTCGAAGTTCTTTAAGGAGGTCGTCCACAAAGATGGTCTCAGGCACAAATAGTGGTGTTTGGAGGATTCGTTTCCAAACAATATTATCAAAGCCATCTGCATAGGCAGCGTTTAGCAAACGCTTGGTATGAATCAAACCAATCACATTGTCCTTATCCCCGTCGTAAACAGGGATACGTGAGAAATTTTGCTTTAGAATACTTTGGATAATCGTTTGACTATCATCCTGAATATCTACCATAAAGGCATCTGTACGAGGTACCATTAGCTCACGAGCCATTAGTTCATCTAGAGAAAAGATCCCCTGTAGCATTTCAATTTCATCTGCATCCAGTGTTTCTTCGCTCTTAGTCAACATGTACTCAATTTCATCTCGAGTCATTTTTTCATCCGCATCATCAAAGGTCATTGGCGTTAAACGACTCAAGAGATTGGTTGAAGCAGATAACAACCAGACAAAGGGACTTACAATCTTTCCAAGACCAATAATAATTGGTGCTGTTCGAATTGCCAAAGCATCTTTGAGATTGAGGGCAATCCGTTTAGGATAGAGTTCACCAAAAACAATAGAGATGTAGGTCAAGAATGCCAAAGAGAGGAGGCTTGCAATGGCATAAGCTGTTTCTCCATTCCCCATCCAAGATGCAATTACTTGTCCAAGTGTATCTGCCAATTTTGCCCCTGATAAGATCGTGATTAAGGTGATACCGACTTGAATGGTTGATAAAAAGTGGTTAGGATTTTCAAGTACCTTTAACAAACGAATGTAACGTTTGTCTCCCTCTTCTGCCTTTTGCTCCACTCGGGAACGGTTTAGTGACACCATCGCCATTTCAGTGGCTGAGAAAAAAGCATTTAACAGGGTCAAGATAAATAACAATACAAACTGTAGCAACAAATTCTGACTGCTCGGGTCTTCCATAGTCCTTCTCCTAAAATAGTATCTTGTGTTCCATTATATCATAAAATCCATCAGGATTCACATTATTTTTCATTTAAAGAATAACTCCCCTGCCTCTAGAAGACAAAGGAGCTGTTTTTTTATTGTATCTATTGTTTCTAATCCGTCACTGTTACTTGACCCGTTTGGTAATCAAGCTGGATTCCCTTTTGAACATTGGGGATTAGGACGTTGAATTCCAATTCGCCGTCTGAAGATTTGGCTTCGATTTGTGAAGCAGATGGAACTAGGTCCTCATTTGTCGCATAGTGGAGCGTCACCCGATAACGGACCCTCTTGTTTTGGTCTAAGGCTTTTCTGACCAAACTCTCATAGTAGTTCTGACCTGTCGAATCTTCAGCCTGCGCTTGGTTTGCCCAAGCTGTCTGGACTGCAATGTTCTTGGGGTTGCTAGTAGAGGCATCAAAACCATCCAAACCACCTATCAAGGCATAGCCCAGTAGGTGTCCTCTATCAACTGCATGTGTATAGGCTCCCTTTAGATTCTTGACCTGATGCCATCCTGGTGGCGTCCAAGAGGTGGAGCCGTTGCCTGTTTCTTCACGATTCTTATACTGCCGAGTCGCTTTGGATAAGATGGCATTGGCAACAGTTGGAACTGTTTCTTTTCCAACTGTCTTTGTTTTATTATCCGCATAGGGTTTGCTAGAAACCTTGGCATCTAGATTGGTTTTATTGCCATTGACAATGAAGGCCCCTGCTCCATTCCACTCGAGATCACCCTTGATTTGGTTTTTGAGTGACTCGGTTAAGACACTTTCTGCCAACTCCTGACTAGGAGCTTCTGAAGCTTGTTTTTTCTGACTAACCTTGGTTCTAGGGCTATTTGGTGCTGACTGCATCTGCTTGATGTAGTAGCTTCCAGCAGCCAAGAGTAAGAATAGAAGTAACCCTATCAGAGCTTGTCTTGTTTTTTTGTCCATTTTTCTCCTTATTTCTTTAGAAAAAGACTGGTCTCCCAGTCTAATTTCCTGTAAATTTGCTAATCAATTCCTGCCACTTTGCTGGAGACAAGATTGCCCATGGATCCTGTCCCTTTCCTAGGATGCCATAACCAACCATCAAGCCGATTCCTAAAGCCAGAAAGCCTAGCAATAGTACGATAAAAATCAACAGTAAACGACGGAGTACATAGCGTAAGTTTTTATTCTTCTTCATCATTTGCCTCGATTCGCTGAATCTTCGCTCCTAGCTGAGCCAATTTCTCATGGAAACGGTAGTAACCTCTATCAAGGTGGACTAACTTACCAACAACTGTTTCTCCCTGCGCCACCAGACCTGTCAAAATCAAAGCAGCACTAGCGCGAAGGTCCGTTGATAGAACTTCTGCCCCCTGTAAAGCCTGTCCCCCAACAATACGAGCTGTGTCACGGATAATCTCTGAATGCAAGCCCATACGGCGCATTTCCTCTAAGTGTTGGAAGCGATTCTCAAACACCGTTTCCACCATGGTGGATTCCCCTTTTGCGACTGTCATCAGAGCTGTAAATTGCGCCTGCATATCTGTTGGAAATCCTGGGTGCGGTAAAGTTTTTACATGAACAGCCTTGAGATTTTCAAGTTGAGAACGAACACGGATGCCTTCTGACTCCTCTGTCACTTCAACACCCATTTCAAGTAGTTTTGAAATTAAGGGGCGATTGTGCTCCCAAACTGCATCACGAACGAGGACATCGCCACCTGTCATAGCTGCAGCCACCATAAAGGTTCCTGCTTCGATACGGTCCTGTACCACATTATGAGTTGTTCCATGGAGTTCCTCAACACCAGTCACTGTGATTGTTTCGGTACCAGCTCCCTTGACCTTGGCTCCCATTTCATTAAGGAGAATAGCGAGGTCAACAATTTCCGGCTCACGCGCAGCATTTTCAATGACCGTCACACCGTCAGCTAGAGTTGCCGCCATCATGAGGTTTTGTGTTGCGCCGACACTTGGGAAGTCCATGTAGATATGAGCGCCATGCAGGCGTTCTGCCTTGGCTTCGATGTAACCAGCTGTCTGGGTAATCTTTGCCCCCATAGCTTCCAAACCTTTGAGGTGGAGGTCGATGGGACGACTCCCGATGGTACATCCCCCTGGCATAGAAACTTTGGCATGGCCTACACGAGCAAGGATTGGTCCCAAGACAACGATGGATGCCCGCATCTTGCTGACATACTTGTATGGAGCTTCCTCCGTGATATCACCAGTCGCATCAACCTCGACAACATGAGCTTCCTCATCAAAGTCCACCTTGGCATTCAGACCTCGAACCACTTGATTCATGGTGAAAACATCTGACAAGATTGGGACATTCTGCAAGACTGTCTTACCCTTGCTTGCTAGAATAGTCGCTGCCAACAAGGGCAAGACTGCATTCTTTGCTCCCTCGATCGTCACACTCCCGACCAGACGATTATCCCCGCCTTGAACCACAATTTTTTCCATAGTTGTTTCCTTTACTTTTGATTTTATAATAGTCCTCTAAGTGCTTCTTGCCACAGTTGGTACAAACTGATAAAGAATGAACTCAAGATGTAGCCCATCACAATACTAAAGAAGCCTACCAACAAACGAACTTTTTTTGTGTTAGTAGCGGTCACTTTTATAACCTTTTCCCATCTCACAAGATCCTTCAAAAGGTAAAAACTCAAATAAATAAAGAGTATATGACTACTTAGAGTGAATAATAATTGAACCATTTGACTATTATACCATCTTATCCGCTTGCGCGCTAGTTTTCAATTTTTCTACGAATTAGGGATTGTTTTTAAGGTAATCAATTGCATCCTGCAAAGTCTTAACGGGAACGATTTTCATCTCTGTTTTGATCGTTTTAGCAGCTTCTAGGGCTGTTTCATAGTTGCTTTTCGCATTTGGATCTGCTTTTTTTGCTTCCTCAGTGACTGGATTGTCAGGAGCAAAAAAGATGTTGGCTCCCTGACGAGAGGCTGCAACTACTTTTTTGTCAATTCCACCGATGTCGCCAACATTTCCATCGCGATCAATGGTTCCCGTTCCCGCAACAATGCGGCCATTACGAAGTCCTGGATCTGCTATCTGGGTGTAGATAGCGAGACTAAACATGAGACCTGCACTTGGCCCACCGATACCAGCTGTGGAGAAGCGAATTGGAACGTCACTGGTCACTTCCGTACGGTCAATCAAGCCAATCCCAATCCCGTTTTTCCCGTTTTCGAGAGTGATAATTTTACCTTCAGCAGACTTGACTTTTCCGTCTTCCTCATAGGTTACCTTGACCGTATCTCCTAATTGTTGAGAATTAACATAGTCGACCAAGTCTTTTGAACTGTCAAACGTTTTGTCATTAACAGCCGTCACGGTATCTGCTATATTCAGAATGCCCTTAAAAGTTGAATTGTCCGTCACGGTCAAGACATAGACTCCCAGATACTTGAGTTCGATATCCTTGCCAGCCGTCTTCAATCCTTGATACTTGGCCATGTTTTGAGAAGTTTGCATGTAGAACTGATTGATCCGCATAAATTCTGCATCAGTAGAGCCACCCGTAGTCTCCTTGGCACTTCTAATATCTGTGAAAGGTGTTAACCAAGCATAGACAAGATGCGATAGGGTTGCGTGTCGAATGCCGACTGTTACAAACTGGTAAGCTCCTGCTTCTGTGTCTTCTGTTTCATTGACTTTCAAAACGCGACGAATATCTTCCGCTCCACCTGGAACTTCTATGTAGTAAGGTAAAGGTACTACAAAGGCTAAAAAAGTCAATACTAGTGCTAGGATGACATATAAGGGCCATCTAGTTTTTTTCTTCATGTTCTAATTCCTCCACAACACTGTTTGGGACATATTGCTGAATCTCCTGACCAAACTTCAGAAGTTCTCTCATGGCTGAAGAGCTAATATAAAGATGCTCTGGGCGACTATATAGGTAAATGGTTTCGATTTCTGGAGCCAATTGATGATTGTAGTAGTCAAAGCTAGACTCGTATTGCAAGTCGGTGGCATTTCGCAAACCACGGACAAGGGTCTTAGCACCCAGTCTTCTTGCAACATCGACGACTAGCTGGTCATGAGAAGCCAGCACCTCTACATTATCTAAATGCGCCACCGCTTTTTTGACTGCTCGTTTGCGGTTTTCAACGGGGAGAAAGCCTTGTTTGTGGGGATTGTAGAACACCCCGACATAGAGCTTATCAAAGAGTTTGCTGGCACGTTCAATGATATCCAAATGTCCATTTGTCATCGGATCAAATGAACCTGTAAATAATCCAATTTTATCTGACATAGACCGTCACCTTACTAATCCCATATATTTTTTCTTTCCAGATGCCTAAGCAGGCGATTTCTTCTGGAAGTTCTACAGACTTATCGGTTTCGCAGACAACCATGACCTCTTCGGAGAAAAGGTTTCTTTCTGCCATTTTTTCGATATCTGAAACGATTTGTTCCTTGGCATAGGGCGGGTCTAAAAAGACCAGGTCAAAGGGACCTTTCACTTGCTCCAAGGCCCGTTCAGCCTCCATCTTTAAGAGCTGAAATTTGGAAACTTCCTTGGTCATTTGGATATTTTCAGCGATGATAGCTTGCGCCTTTCGATCCCGTTCCACTAAGACAGCATGGGACATCCCACGCGAGACTGCCTCAATGGATAAACCACCACTGCCAGCATAGAGATCCAAGACACAACCACCCTCAAAATAGGGGCCTATCATGTTAAAGATAGCTCCACGCACCTTATCCGATGTCGGCCTCGTCGTCTTGCCTTCTAGCGTCTTGAGGGGACGCCCTCCGTAGATTCCTGATACGATTTTCATACCGTTTATTATACCAAATTATAGGCAAAAAGAGAAAGAAAATCGAACCTTGCGGTTCGATTCTCTACAAAATATTTTCGTACGTATCGCGGACTTCTTGAGGCCAGACACTGGTCTGAACCTCTCCGATGTGTTTCTTACGAAGAAGGAACATGGCCATCCGAGACTGTCCGATACCCCCACCGATTGTCAGTGGGAAAAGGCCGTTAAGCAAGGCTTTATGCCATTCCAGCTCAAGACGATCTTCGTCTCCTGTAAGAGCCACTTGGCGACGGAGGGTATCCTCATCTACCCGAATCCCCATTGATGAAAGTTCAAAGGCACAACCAAGAGATTCGTTCCAAACGAGAATATCGCCATTCAACCCCTTGTAGCCATTTTCAGACTCTGTTGTCCAGTCATCATAGTCAGGTGCGCGGCCGTCATGAGGTTTTCCGTCAGGCAACTCGCCACCAATACCAATCAAGAAGACTGCACCAAACTCTTTACAGATTGCATTTTCACGCTCTTTCGGTGTTAAATCTGGATAGCGTTCCACCAACTCTTCTGTGTGAATGAAGGTGATTTGTTTTGGCAAGATGGATTCGATATCGTAGCGGGCCTCTACGGCTAGCTCTGTTAGACGAATAGCCTTGTAAATCTTCTCAACAGTTTCTTTGAGATAGGCGATATTGCGTTGTCCATTTGGGATAACCTTCTCCCAGTCCCACTGGTCCACATAAACTGAGTGGGTCGCATCAAGCGAATCTTCGTCTGGACGAAGGGCCTTCATGTGAACAAACAGACCCTCACCTTCACCGAAACCAAAACGAGCCAAGGTGTGGCGTTTCCATTTGGCAAGTGAGTGAACGACTTCATAAGTTTCATCTGGAATCTGCAAAACCTTGACAGATACTGGATTTTCGACACCTGACAGGTTGTCCTGCATCCCATCCCCGACCTTGCTCAAGATAGGACCTTGAACTTCAACAACTTCTAACTTATCTTTCAAATACTGGGTAAAAGTGTTTTTGACAAAGGAAATTTCTTCTTGTTGATGAATAAAACTTTTCTTCATAAACAGCTCCTCAAAAATTAGTTAAAAGCATTATACACCTATTTCCAAGAAAAGAAAAGAGTAAATAAGAAAAAGTCAGTGCTCTTTTGAACACTGACTCTGTTATTCATTAATCGTTTCGACCAAAGATTCGTAAGATGCTAAGGAAGAGGTTGATAAAGTCTAGATAGATGCTAAGCGCCATTGAGATGACCCAACCTGTCGCTACTTGTCCTCGTGACTGTTCATAAACATAGCGAATCTTTTGGTTATCCCAAGCAATCAAACCTGAGAAAACCAAGACCATGGCAATACTAATCATGTAGTCAAAGAAGCTATTGGCTAAAAATAGATTCACAACCATGGCAATGATGAGACCAACAAGCGCCGCCATCAAAGCTCGGCCCATTCCACTCAAATCTTTCTTGGTGAAAATTCCGATTGCCGCCATGACAAAGAAGAGAAGGGCACTGGATACAAAGGCTGATAAGACGGTCCCAGGTGTATAGAAGGCTACGACAAAACTCAGCGTAAAGCCATTTAAAACAGAATAAACTAAAAATACTGGGAGAGCTGCTGGACTATTTTTGGCAGCCATGCTACTTGCAACAAAGACTAGAGCAAGTTCTGCAAAAGTTGCAATAATCAGCCAGAGACGGCCATGCATTAAAAAGTAGACCAATTGGGACTGAAAGACTGTCAACATCAAAGCTGACACGAGAGCTGATAGACCAATCCCAAGTCCCACAAAAGCATAAACCTTAGCGTAAAATTGATTGAGACCTGAACGTTCTTGAATAATCGTTTGATTCATTCTGATTCTCCTTTTTCTATAAATATGTCTTGATTATAACAAAGTTTTTATAAATTAGCTGAAATAAAACATCAAAATACCTGCGGCAACCGCCACATTGAGACTTTCCGCTCGACCTTTCATGCCTATATGAACCAGCTGATCAGCACTCTCAGCCATGACAGAACTAATCCCCTGCCCTTCATTTCCCATGACTAAAACAAAGTTCTCTAGTGAAGAAAGCTCACGATAATCCTTTGAATCTCTCGATAAGGTCGTTGCTAGAATGGGCAAATCGCTCTTCTTTGCCTCTTCTACAAAGCTGGTAAGAGGCATACGATAGATAGGCAAGTGAAAATGACTTCCTTGCATGGAACGTAGAGTCTTAAGACTGTAGATATCTGCTGACTTGTCTGAAACAATAACCCCTGTAAAACCTGCAGCATCCGCCGTCCGAATCATGGTGCCCACATTACCAGGATCTTGAACATCCTCTAAAAATAGATACTTGCCCTGATGGAGATCAGGCAGTCCCACTTCTTCTTTTTGAATCACTGCAACAATCCCTTGAGGAGTTTGCGTATCTGCCAAATCTAGCAAAATCTCCTCTGAAACCCAGATAGTTTGAGGAAAAGCAGCTAGCTGATCTCGATAACTTTCTAGGGCAAAGACCTTTTCAATCGTCACTCCTGCTTGAACAGCTTCTTCAAACAAGTGCCAGCCCTCAATCAAATAAGCAGACTTTCGATATTTTTTTTGATGCAATTTCTTGGCATTTTTTACCACAGAATTGGCTTTTGAGGTTATAATAGTCATAGAAATATTATAACACAATCAAAGGGGTTTGGTATGCAAAAGGTTAGAATGATTGCCCAAGGCAGGGTGCAGGGTGTTGGTTTTCGCTGGGGTGTTTATACTTTAGCTCTTGAAATCGGTGGCATCACTGGTCGTGTCTGGAATAACGATGATGGCACAGTGGAAATTCTTGCTCAGGCAGACTCCTCTGCAACTATGGCAAAATTTATCCAAGAAATCCGAAAAGGTCCGACACCTTTTTCAAAAGTTACCTATCTAGATGTACAAATGAGCAACTTTTCATCCTATTCGGACTTCAAAGTCGCAAATTAGGTCTCTAGAACTATTGTATATTTTACAAAAAAACAGTAGAATAGAGAGGTATAATTTTTAAAGAAGGAATGAAAACATTGAAATCTATTAAACGTTTTGCCCTCTCTGCTATGGGAGTGGCTATGCTACTCGTCTTGTCAGGCTGTGTCCAAGTAGACAAAGCAACAGGACAACCCACAGGATTGATTTGGAATACCATCGGAGCACCTATGGCTGAAGCCATCAAGTACTTCGCTACTGATAAAGGTCTAGGCTTTGGTGTGGCTATCATTATCGTAACCATTATCGTGCGCTTGATTATCTTGCCACTTGGTATCTACCAATCATGGAAGGCAACACTTCACTCTGAGAAGATGAATGCCCTCAAACACGTGCTTGAACCACATCAAACACGTCTCAAAGAGGCAACAACTCAGGAAGAAAAACTAGAGGCTCAACAAGCTCTCTGGGATGCTCAGAAAGAACACGGCATCAGCATGTTCGGTGGAGTAGGATGTTTCCCTATCCTCATTCAAATGCCTTTCTTCTCTGCTATCTACTTTGCAGCCCAGTACACTGATGGTGTAGCTAGCTCTACCTTCTTGGGTATCAATCTTGGTTCACCAAGTATGATCCTTGTCGCCTTCGCTGGTATCCTCTACTATCTCCAGTCACTTCTCTCACTTCATGGAGTAGAAGACGAGATGCAAAGAGAACAGCTCAAGAAAATGATTTACATGAGCCCACTCATGATTGTCGTCTTCTCCTTCTTCGCACCAGCAAGTGTGACGCTTTACTGGGTTGTCGGTGGTTTCATGATGATTCTCCAACAGTTCATCGTTAACTATGTTGTTCGTCCAAAACTTCGCAAAAAAGTTCGTGAAGAATTTGCCAAAAATCCACCAAAAGCAAGTTCATTTTCAACTGGAGGCGGACGCAAAGATGTCACTCCAAACCAAGCAACTGCGATCATGACCAATAAGAAACATAAAAAACGCAATGCTGGTAAACAACATTCTAGAAAATAAGAAAAAGGCTTAGCTGAAAGGCTAGGCTTTTTATGCATCACAAAAGCCCGATGTCTCCATCAGGCTTCTTTTTTATCCATGAACACGTTTCATGTAATCTTGGTAACTTTCTGTATCCATCAATTCCTTGGCATTCTTGACACGGTCTGCTGTTGGAGGTTTGACCCCTTCAAGCGAATAAGGAATCCCAAGTTCACGCCACTTGAATTCTCCCATCGTATGATAAGGTAGGATTTCAAACTTGTCAACGTTTTTGAGGGTTTTTACGAACTTCCCAAGTTCGATCAAATCTTCATCACGGTCTGTCAATCCTGGTACGAGAACGTGGCGAATCCAAACAGGCTTCCCGATATCTGATAGGTACTGGGCACAGGCCAAGATGTTTTTATTGGTTTGGCTTGTGACAATCTTATGCTGTTCTTCGTTGATTTCCTTGATATCCAGGAGAACCAAGTCTGTCACCGCCATGAGTTTATTAAACTTTTCGAGATAACGTGGTTTGTTACGGAATGGAAGGGCACAGGTGTCCAAGGTACAGTGGATTCCTTTTTCCTTGGCCTTGGTAAAGAGGGCAATTAGGAAATCAATCTGTAAGAGAGCTTCTCCTCCACTAACAGTGATTCCTCCTTTGTCTCCCCAGAATCCACGGTAGCGAAGGGCTTCTGACAAAACATCGTCTACTGTCCGTCTTCGTGATTTATTGGTCTCCATAGCCCATGTATCGGGGTTATGGCAGTACTGGCAACGCATCTGACAACCTTGCAAAAAGACAATAAACCGAATCCCAGGGCCATCTACTGCACCAAAACTCTCTGTCGAATGCACCATTCCTGTCACTTGTCCATAGTCAATTGTTTCTTCAGACATATCGTCACCTTCCTTGAAACCGTTTTATAGTTTTATTATATCACGAGTAAGGTGAAAAACAAGGTTTTTTTGTCTATTTTTTAGAAAGCAATCTGTTTTTCACTTTCATTTTCAATTTCTTTTACTGATCCGATTCAAAATCAAAACCATACAAGGTTGCAAAATAGTCCTCAGGACGCTCTGCACGGCGGATTTGACGGGCTTTCCCTTCTTCGGTATAGAGGATTTCTGCCGAGCGTAGTTTGGCATTGTACTGGTAACCCATGGAGAATCCATGTGCACCTGTATCATGAATCACTAGCAAATCACCGATTTCTGTATAAGGTAGTTCGCGGTTCACTGCAAATTTATCATTGTTTTCACAGAGTGAACCGACCACGTCTACCACTTCAACAGGTCCATCTGGATGAGTCAGATTGGTGATATGGTGGTAGGCTCCATACATGGCTGGGCGCATGAGGTTGACTGCTGATGCATCCACGCCCAGATAGGTACGGTAGGTTTTTTTCTTATGAGTGACTCTTGTGACCAAAGCTCCGTGAGGCGCCAACATAAAACGGCCCAATTCAGTGAAAATCTTGACCTGACCAAGTCCTGCAGGTGTGAGGACTTCCTCATAAACCTTACGAACTCCCTCACCAATCACAGCAATGTCATTTGGCTCCTGCTCAGGACGATAGTTGACACCAATACCGCCGGAAAGATTGATAAAGTCTAGCGAAATACCCAACTTTTCCTTGATTTCAACAGCCAATTCAAAAAGCTGACGCGCCAACTCTGGGTAGTAGAGATGGGTCACGGTATTGGATGCTAGGAAAGAGTGAATCCCAAAAGTCTTGGCTCCTTTTTCCTTCAAAATAGCAAAGGCTTCAAAAAGCTGGTCCTTAGTCATCCCAAACTTGGCTTCTCCAGGATTGTCCATGATATCTGTTCCTAGCTCAAAAATGCCTCCAGGATTGTAACGACAAGAGATGATTTCTGGAATGCCTGCCGCTCGCTCCAGATGTTCAATGTCTTCAAAGGCATCCAAGTTAATAGTTGCTCCCAATTCACGCGCATAGGCATATTCCTTGTCAGGCGTGTTGTTAGAAGAGAACATGATTTCAGAACCGGGGAAATCCAGTTTATGGCTCATCAAGAGCTCCACGTAACTAGAACAGTCCACACCGCAACCTTCCTCTTGGAGGATTTTCAAGATGGCTGGGGTTGGAGTGGCCTTGACGGCAAAATATTCTTTGAATCCCTTATTCCAAGAAAAGGCCTGGTTGACGGCTCTTGCTTTTTCACGAATCCCCTTCTCATCATACAAGTGAAAGGGAGTCGGGAACTCTGCAACAATTGTTTCTAAATCTTCACGGCTGATAAATGGTGTTTTCATAAGCATCCTTCTATTCTGTTTGCAAAGAAAGGCTGGGACAATCGTTCCAACCTTTAGTTCTATCTCTTATTTGTCTTCGTCAAAGATATTTCCAATCTCAACATCGATGGATTGGTTCTTAACATCAATATTGGTTACTTTCAAGAGTGACTTGTAATCAAACTGCTTTTCACGTTCTTCTTGGGCATTGTCTGCAAAGACTGCAACACCAGCCAACTCTGAATCAAACTCACGCAAGAGACTAATCATCCCGTTGACCGTTCCGCCGCCTTTCAAAAAGTCATCCACGATCAAGACACGACTGCCTGCCTTGAGACTGCGTTTTGAAAGGAACATTTTCTCAATGCGGTCACCGCTGGAACCTGAAACATAGTTGACGCTGACCGTTGAACCTTCGGTAATTTTCAAGTCACGGCGCACAATGACAAATGGAACATTGAGGACATTGGCAACTGCATTTGCGAGTGGCACACCTTTTGTTGCTACTGTCATAACAGCATCGATTTTTTGGTCCATAAAGCTCTTGGCAATGATGCGCCCAATATTTTTCAAAATGGCAGGTGTACTGAGCAAATCAGACAGGTAAATGTAGCCACCTGGCAAGATACGGTCGCTTTCTGAAAGTTTGTCACGCAAGTCTGCGATCATTTCTTTGGCTTCATGACTCGAGATTGATGGTGTAAAGATAACGCCACCACCTGCTCCAGTCACAGTCTGAATATGACCGATTTCGATTTCCTCAAAGGCACGCTTGATAATCACGATGTCCTCTGAAATCGAGGATTTAGCAGATTCGTACTTTTCTGCAAAGGTGTTGAGACTGGTTAGTTTGTATGGATTATTAATCAAATAGTTGGAAATGACAACCATCCGATCACTTCTTCTTAATTTCATTTTTATTTACCATTCCATTTAATTTTGATATTTTATCCATTATACCACATTCACATAAAAAAACGAACATTATTGCGTAAAAAATGCTCGTTTTTCTTAAATTATTAATCTAAATCTGGTTTATAGAAGGAACGATTGTCCATGGCGAAGATTTTGTTGGTCATCTCTCCTTTATCCACCAAAGCTAGAGCTGTTGACATCATCATCATGCTGGCATCTAGATTGTCAATCATATGGATAATCTCTGCTTCCATAATGCGTGGACGGACTGGACTTCCATACTCCAGCAAGCCATGGTGACTGAGGATGACATGGCGCAGTAGCACCACTTCTTCTCTAGTATCATCGATACCTAGTTCCATGACTGTCTTGGTAATTTCACTATCGATGAGAGCGATATGCCCAAGGAGATTGCCTCGAACTGTGTACTCCGTCTGGTCTGGTCCCGTCAACTCAATAACCTTGGCCAAGTCATGCAACATAATTCCCGCATAGAGGAGGCTCTTGTTGAGCTGAGGATAAATCTCACTAATGGCATCTGCCAAGCGCACCATGGTTGCTGTATGATAGGCCAAACCCGTTTCAAAGGCGTGGTGGTTGGTCTTAGCAGCTGGATAGGAGTAGAATTCCTTATCATACTTGGTGTAGAGACTGCGAACGATACGTTGCCAGACAGGATTTTCAATCTTGAAAATCATTTGTGACATGTAGTCACGGATTTCCTTGACATCAACTGGCGACTTGACCTTGAAATCAGCTGGATCATTGGGTTCCCCAGGCTGAGGCAAGCGAAGAGTAATTTGATTGACTTGAGGAGTGTTGTTATAAACTTCTCTGCGCCCCTGCATGTGGACCACTTTCCCTGCAGTAAAGGCCTCGACGTTATGAGGTTGGGCATCCCAAAGTTTCCCTTCAATCTCGCCACTATCGTCTTGGAAGGTAAAGGCTAGGTAGTTTTTCCCAGCTCGTGTCTGTCTCAGGTCAGCTGACTTGATCAGGTAAAAACCTTCAAACAGCTCATCTTTTTTCATGTGACTAATCTTCATATTCTTCCTCATCTTCTTGGAAATGGAGTAGATCAAGCGCAGGCTCACCTTCTGATAACTCAATGTGACGGAGCGTCCGCTCAATAGCTGTGGTACGACGGTTTAATAATTCATCAATATTGCCAGAGGCATGTTGGAGATGCTTTTGTGCCTTGACCAGAATGCCACCAAACTTGCCAAACTCGGTCTTGACACTAGCAAGGGTCTTACTGATATGGTCAGCACTCTTTTGGATATTGAGAGTTTTGAAACCAACTGATAGAGAGTTAAGCAGGGCTGATAGGGTACTTGGTCCTGCAACGATAATCTGCTCCTCCCGTCTCAAATCATCAAAGAAGACCGGATTGCGGACAATCTCTGAGTAAAGTCCTTCTGTCGGAACAAACAAGACTCCAAAATTGGTCGTCCGAGGTGGTGCTATGTACTTGCTCTTGATATCCTTGGCAAAGCGCTTGACGCTTGCTAGGAGTGACTTGCGACAACGTTCAATCTCGTCCTTATCACCTGCTTCATAGGCTTCTTCTAGGCGGTAATAATCTGCCAGTGGAAACTTGGAGTCAATCGGTAAGTAGACATATTCCTGGTCGCCTTGGCCAGGTAACTTGATGGCGTACTCTACTCGCTCGCTAGAGTTTTCAACAGTTGCAAATTCTCGTTCGTACTGGGCAGGTGTCATGATGTCTTCGATGATTTGCCCCAGTTGCAATTCACCCAGAATCCCTCGCGTCTTGGTTCCAGAGAGAACCTTGTTGAGGGCACCAACATCGCGGGCAACTGTCTGCATTTCTCCAAGACCACGATTGACAGACTCCAGTTGCTTGGAAACTGTCTCGAAGGAAGCCTGCAAGCGCGTCTGCAAGGTCTTTTCCAATTTTTCCTCGACCGTCTGGCGCATTTGCTCCAAGCGTTGCTCATTGGACTCCTGCAGGGCTTGGAGACGTTGGTCGGTCTTATCTCTGGTTTGAAGGAGATTCTCGTTCATCTCCTGTCTAACTTGCGTCAGGCCTTGGTGCAACTCCATTCGCACTTCCTGCAAACGGTCGCTGACAGCCACTTCCAAGTCTTTTTGATCTAGCTGACTGGCTTGCCTAGCTTGTTCAAAGCGATAATCCAACTGGTCTGACAGATGATCTGCCTGATCCTCCAAACTCTTGCTTAGGTGTTTCTCCTGCTTATCCTGCCTCTGCCAAATGAGAAAGAGACCAGCTAGATTGGCAATTAATAATAGTAATAATACAGTCTCCATCCTACCTCCTGTCCTTGCTATGCAGCACGACGACATAGCCTTCTGGGCAAGTTATCGAAACTTCCCTATCTATATATTCGTTAGAAGCGTACACTTTTTTAAAGAAAAAATTTTCCTCTGTCAATTCGTACTTGGCACCGAGAATGGTCAGCTGGCTATCCCGAACCGGCATAAAGGCTAGATAGTCATAGTCCGAACGGGGCTCTAGCTGACTGGTCCCTTCTGGACAATAGGCAATCAAGTTTTGCCCATCCTCAATCGCTATCTGGCGCATATAGGGTGCCAACTTGGGATTGCTAGGCAGAAAGACATTAGCCAGCATATGATCAATACGACCACCCAAAGCCCCAAAAATAGTCACCTGAGCCTGAGAATTTTGCTCAAAGATGGTTAAGAGAGCCAATTCCATATCTGTATCATCTTTTTCTGGCTGGGCTTGAACAAAATGTTGGGCACGTTTTTGAATCACCTGTCGCTCTTCTGCAGTCACCGAATCAAAATCCCCAACTGCTAGAGCCAGAGGAAGGTCTTCTTCCAAGACCCAGAGTGAGCCTCGATCCACACCAACAAAGCTATCAAAATTCGTCCGATAATGACCGCGATCTCCACCTGCAAAAACGGCAACCCTAGTCCAATTGTTTTCTGAGAGTTTGCACTCGTTCATTGACATCTCCCTTAAAGACATAGGATCCTGCTACAAAAACGGTCGCTCCAGCTTCTTTGGCTTGAGCAATGGTTTGGTCATCAATACCACCATCGACTTCAATATCAAAGTCCAAGCCTTTTTCCTCACGAAGGGAAACCAACTCACGAACCTTATCCATGGTTTCAGGTAGAAAAGCTTGTCCGCCGAAGCCAGGATTCACTGTCATGACCAAGACTTGGTCAACTAGGTGAAGTACGTGTTTGATAGCTTCAACCGGCGTACCAGGGTTAATGACAACAGAAGGTTTGACACCTAGAGAACGAATCTTTTGAAGAGCACCATGGATATGAGGTGTTGCTTCTACATGGATACTGATGATGTCTGCACCTGCACGCGCAAAGTCTTCTAAATGATGCTCTGGATTAGCTACCATCAAGTGGCAGTCAAAGACCATCTTGCTATGAGGGCGAAGAGCTTCGACCACACCTGCACCAAAACTAATTTGTGGCACAAAGTGGCCGTCCATGATATCGATATGGGCATATTCTGCCCCAGTTGCTTCTAGGCGTTTGATTTCACGTTCAAAGTTGGCATAATCTGCTGCCAGAATTGACGGAGCAATCTTGTATTGAGACATAGGTTTCTCCTTATTTTGGAATTTTTTTACTGACTTTTTTATAGGTTTCTCTGCGATTTTCAATTTCGCTAAGGAATTGCAGGTAGTTGTCAAAACGGAAGGATGCAATGATACCCTCTTCGACAGCCGGCTTAACCGCACAGGACGGTTCATGGGTATGGGTACAAGTACGGAATTTACAGTCTCGACTGACACTGACAATCTCTGGAAAAGCCTGATTGAGGTCTTCAGCCGTTGACACTTCATAATCCAGTGATGAAAAGCCTGGTGTGTCCGCGATTTTACCCCCATTGAGGTTGTAAAAACTAACAGCTCGAGTGGTATGACGACCGCGACCCAGACTGTCTGAGATCTCTCCTGTTTCAAGATTGAGGTCCGGTGCGATTTTATTGAGGAGGGTTGATTTTCCAACACCTGTCTGCCCCATAAAGACCGTCACTTTTCCTGTCAACAAAGGCAGGAGTTCCTCTTTACTGGTCACAAAGTCATAGCCGATGTCACCGTATGTCTGCTGGTAAAAATCCAGTTCTCCTCTATCTTCCAGCAAGTCCATTTTAGAAATATAAACGATAGGATGGATGTCCTTGTGTTCCAAAAGAACCAAGAAACGATCCAACAAGTTGCTGTTGAAGTCCGGTTCCTTGACGGACATGATCACCACAGCTTGGTCAATATTGACAATAGGTGGACGGACCAGACTGTTTTTCCGTTCGTGAATTTTGAGGATATAACCTTCGGAATTTTCCTCCGCAGAAAAATCTACCCAGTCCCCAACGTAGGGTGTATGACCTTTTTTGCGGAAATTCCCACGCGCACGTGTCTGATAGACTTGGTCCTCACTCTCCACATAGTAGAATCCTGCCAAGGCTTTAATGATTTGTCCCTTCATCTTAGAGTCCTTGTCCTTTGAGCGCATCTGCTAGGCTAGCAAATTCTGCCAAGCTAAGAGCTTCTCCACGCACAGATGGTGACAAACCTGCTTGGGCCAAAGCCCTGGTCAGCTTATCCTTGACTTCATCAGTTTTCCCAAAGTAGCCTGTTAAGTTGTTCCATAAGGTCTTGCGACGATGGGTGAAACTAGCCTTGGAAACCTTAAAGAAGAAGTTCTCATCTTTCACTGCTACAGCAGGCTCTGGACGACGCACCATTTTTAAAATGGCTGAGTCCACATTTGGGGCTGGCACAAAGACCGTACGAGGCACGATGAAGGCAACCTTAGCTGTCATATAATACTGCACAGCAATCGACAAACTACCATAAGCCTTGGTATTTGGCTGTGCGGAGATACGGTCCGCGACTTCTTTCTGCATCATAACCACAAACTCGCTAAAAGGAATGCCACTTTCAATCAAGTGCATGAGAATAGGCGTCGTAATGTAGTAAGGCAAGTTGGCTACCACCTTAATGGGCAGATCAGGATTTTTGAAATTCTGAATATGCTGCGCCAAATCGACCTTGAGAATGTCCTCGTTGACTACTGTCACATTGTCAAAATCACGCAGGGTATCTGCTAAAATCGGTACCAAACGGTGGTCAATCTCAAAGGCCATAACCTCTGCCGCACGCTCAGCCAAAAACTCCGTCAAAGCACCAATTCCTGGCCCAATCTCGATGACATTGACTTGGTCATCAATTTCAGCCGTATCCACAATTTTTTGAAGGATATTGGTATCGGTCAGAAAATTTTGTCCGAAGGACTTTTTAAAGGTAAAACCGTGACGTTCCAGCACTGCCTTGGTCACGCTATAATCTGCAATTCTCATTTATTCTCTTTTCTATTTGTTAGCTAAAAACAATCTATAAATCCAAACAATTACCAGCACCAAGAGAAACCAAAATCTCAAAGGAATATGGTACTCGTCATCTTTAGATTCGGCACCAGTCTCATCAAGCACTTGCTCATCTTCTTTACGTGGTGCTAGCTTATTTTCTTGGCCTTGCACTTGCTCATCTTCTTTACGTGTTGCTTGCTCGTCTTCTTGATGTTGTTCTTGGTTCTCTTCTTGACCTTGTGCTTGTTTTTCTTCTTGGTCTTGTTCCTGATTATCTTCTTTGTCTTGTTCTTGATTATCTTTTGGGCCTTGCATTTTCTTCAACTCATCTTGGTATGCAACCGAGTCTAGAATATTATCTTCTGGCAATAATTTTGAGGCATAATAATCAGGAAATCCCATAGCAGACCAAATTACGTTCTTTTCTGTTAAAGAAAAATCCAATTCTTGGGGTTGATTTTCCTGAATGGCTCGGATATTTTTTATAAGCTTACGCGAAGCTGTAGTCAATCCATCCATATCAGCAACTTCTAAAATATCAAATCCTAGCATGTCACCTGCTTTGACATTGACAAGAATATAGCGAACAAAATCATCGTATAGTTGCAAGGTCTGAGGAGCATTCTTTTCTAAAAAGGAGCGATTTTGGGTGGCCTTTTTCTGGAATTTTTCAATAGGAAGTAAGATATTAAATTTTTTCCATAGAATATTAGGCATTCGCACATCTTTTTCATCCCAAAATAATTGCCAAAAATAAGGAATGGTGTAAACTCCCTCCGTTAAAATACGAACATCTTTCCCGTTTTTTAAATAAATATAGCTTCTATTTGCCATATCGTTTCCTTTCACCATTTTTATGAAGGCTTTACCTTCCGTCAAAGTCACTCCAAACAGGACCAACTGTTTAGATCGCCTCTTGTTGTCAAAAAATCAATGCATATTGTTCTAATTTTCACTCATTATCTTTTAAGAAAATCATTTATTCTCTTTTCTAATAGGAACGGCGATATATCCAAACAAATTCATTTCCTCTAGAACTCTGATGAATCAGGTCTTTTAAATAGATATTGGGATTCGTCAGTTCTTTTGTTTCTGTATGATAGCTTGTTATTGTCTGCCCACCATGTCGGAGAAGCCACTCTGTATCCAATCTAGGCAAATATCTGTCCTTTTGAAGAAAATCACAAAATTCCTCTACTGTCATGTCCTCAGGAACTTCAAGTTCTACCTTGTGAGGCAGAACATCATCCCCCATACAGATAGACTCTCTATCAACGATTATTTTCATCTCTTGATCAGCCTTTAGCTCTTCCTTCTAGTTCCTCACTGAACTGTTGCATTTCTTTAAACGCTTTGTCACTGACATAAACACCCGCTTTATAATACTCAGTCTGGTTAATGGCATAGTCAAAGATTTCAATCATGCCTCCAGCGTTTTCAATCATCGCGCTCCAATTTTCATCGAAAACCATTCGCAAACGTTTCCAATCCGTAAACACTGAAACCGAATTTCGTCCATTTTTTCCTTCTCTAGTCGGAAGATTAAATGTAGCGGATTCTTCTAAAACATGAGCATTACTTTCCTGACTAGGTTCAGGAAATCCTGATGATGCATTTATAGGAAGAAGGAATTTAGCTTTTGGCATTGCCATTGAAAAGAACTTATAATAGAGTTTATAAATTAATTCTTCCTCTTCTGTAGTCGGTCTATCCATCTGTCCCATCAAAAGCATCCATCTCACAATATCAGGGTTCATAACAGGAACTTGTATCTTTGGCAAGCCTGAAAAATCTGGTTTTTGAACTAAAATAGAAGAACTTATACTAACTTCTTTGGTATTAAAGAATGCTCCTAAAGCACCATTCAAGTAAAAAGCTGTCCCAAGAAAATTCTCAATTCCTTTTTTATCTTCCGTATTTTCAATCCGTTTTACCACTTTTAGTTGGTTTTCAATTGTTTCCTTATACTGATGATACCAACGAGGGGTAAATAGCATAATCATCGGGTCAGTGCATAGATAGCCTTCGTCACCTCTATCATATGTAGTTGAGAAAAGATAAGGTTCCCCAGTATTTTCTGAATAAACTGCATAAATCGAATCTGCTTCTAGCAACTTGTCCTTGACAATTTCTGCTAGACGCTCTGACTTACGAGTATTTTCTTGATTACTCTCTTCACTTTTTGGTTTTTGACGGCAATCCCATAAAAAAGCCTGTAAAATTTCGATACTATCATCAAGACTAAGATTCTGATAGTCCTCATCGCTTACTTTACCTTCTTGAATAGTCACAAAAGTTCGATAGAGAGCATAAGCATAGCTAGATAAACGCTTTTTTTCAGCTACACCAGGACTATAGAGCACACTTCCCTTTTTTAACTTAGCTAGAGAGGGAAGCATATCGATCTCTAGATAAACTAACTCCTCATCTCTAAGAGATTCCACATCTTTATTTTGGCAAGTAAGTTTTTTTACAACTACAGTTTCAAGAGTATCCATACCTTGATCGGGATTGCAAAACTGAAGACGATCACCAACTGTCAAACTCCCTTCCAAAGTCGCAGCAATCAGTAATTCCCTCTTTTCTTTCATTGGAAAGAAACCCAAAACTCCTAGACAAGCATCTCCTTTGGTTTCTTCTGTTGTCTTCTGTACTTCTGTCTTTTTAAAAAAATCAAAAATTCCCATTGCTTTTCCTCATTAATTTCACCCAAGTGCTGATTTTATCAATTATCTTTTTTTATCACGCATGATATTGAGCATAGTTGAAGCGTATGCTATTACCTCTATTGTAACACATTCCCCTTATATTTTCGGGTTATCTGGTTATTGTTATCACTTTTCAGGACTCTCCAAACAGATTTCGATATCTAAATTTCTTTCCACTATTGAAGTAAGCATAAAATTTATTTTTCTAATTCTTTATAGATTGTCTCTTGAAAAGGTCAGTTGTTCAAGTAAGGAGTAGAGTTTTGCTTGCTCCTCTTCTTCGTAAGCAGATCTATTTGCTTTTACTTCCCTGCATTTCTCGTCATACAGAAAACCATAATAGCCATCTTCTGTAGATAAGGCTGTGTAGACTTTGGCCATTTCTTCCGAGCTAATTGAAAATCTTGACTTGATCTTATACAAATTTTTCATAAAAGTGCTGAGGTGATCATAGCGGCGCATATCAACTTTGACATTGGTCACACGGATTGCCTGAACCTTGATACCTTTCCAATGTTTCCGCATATAAAGCGACAGCATCAACAAGGCTAGTTTATTCTGATAATAGGTCTTGGCAGGACTATAATATTTTTGACCAGCTAAATTTTCAAAATCAAGCTTCATGAAGGGATAAAGCATCAGCCCTTGGGAAGAAATATTAATAATCCGACCACTTTTTGACTTTTCCAACAAACCCTTTAACAAGGTAGAAAGTAAAAAGGGAGCAACCACATTGGTCGCAAATTGCTTTTCTAACCCCTCCCTAGTCAGGATTGGCTTTTTGACTGACAAATCAAAATCAGCTGCATTGTTCATTAAAACATCTAAAGTCTCTTCCTTTTGGATATACTGTTCTACCGCTTTCTTGATACTTTTCATCTCAGATAAATCAACCAAGATATAATTTACATGCGGATTTCCTGTTTGTTGGCGGATTTTCTCACAGGCTTGCTCAGCCGCTTCTTTCCGTCTACAAAAGAGAGTCACTGACCAGCCCTTTTCAGCCAACTGTTTTGCAGCCTGATAGCCAATACCACTATTGCCACCCGTAATAATCACTTTTTTCATTTCTGACTCCGTTAGTCTGAATACTTAGTCATCACTTCTTCCACTTCTGCCAAGGTTACCCCAAATAACTCCAACCGCTTGAGGAGTTGCTTGCCGTTGGAATAGCCGATGCGGAGCTGTTCGCCTAGATACTCTCGGCGTCTACGGCTGTCTGATCCCGCTAGGAAACCTAGGCGAATCAAGTCAGCACGACTGATGTCAAACTCGTTCTTGTTTTCAAATTGCTCTGTCACCTGAGCCAGCGCTGTTTTTAGGTCTTCATAGCTGGCGTGTTCGATTCCCAGAGAACGTCCCTTGGACTTGGATTCGGGAACAGCCTCATCTCGCTTGAGGAAGGCATGCTGGACTGTTGGAATGGCCGTCATAATCATGCGCCGAATGCGTTCCCCATTAAAATCTGGATCTGTAAAGACAATGACTCCATGCAGTTCATGCAGGCGACGAATCCGCTCTATATCCTGATCATTTATTGCGGAACCTCGTGTTTCATAGGTCTCTACATCAAAGTAACGTTTTAGATTGGCCGTATCATCGCGACCTTCGACCACGATGACTTGGGAAATTTTTTCTTTCATCACTTGCTGTCCAATCCAAAGATACGCTCTGCATTTGCAGTCGTTGCTGCTGCTAACTCCTCGGTCGTCATCCCACGCAAGTCGGCGATAAAGTCCACCACATAGCGTGTGTAGGCTGTTTTGTTTTCACGGCCACGTTTAGGAACAGGAGCTAGGTAGGGCGCATCCGTTTCTACCAAAATTTTATCCAAAGGAAGCTCTCTAACAGCTTCTTGGATATCCGTTGCTTTCTTAAAGGTCACCACTCCTGAGAAAGAAATAGTCATGCCAAGCTCGACAAACTTCTCAGCCCACTCGAGAGAGCCTGAAAATGAATGCATAATCCCACCACGAGGACCAACGCCCTCACTCTTGATAATCTCATAAGTATCTTCTAGCGCATCACGGGTATGGACCACAAAAGGCAAGTTCAAATCCTTAGACAACTGAATCTGACGACGAAAAACCTGCTCCTGCACTTCCTTAGGTGCTGTCATCCAATGGTAGTCCAGGCCAATCTCCCCCAAGGCAACAACCTTGGGATGTTTTAGTTTTTCAAGCAAGTAAGCTTCGACCTCATCTGTGTAAGTCCCTGCTTCCGTCGGATGCCAGCCAATAGTTGCGTAGAGTTGCTCATACTCATCTGTCAATTCTAGGGCTCGTTCAATGGTTGGCTTATCAAAACCAACAATATTCATCTGTGTCACACCCATCTCAGCAGCCAAGGCGATTTCTTCGGCCTCACGTCCTGCAAATTCTTCTACATTTAAATGTGTGTGCGTATCAAAAATCATCTCTTCTAACCTCATTTTCTTCCATCTATTATACCAAAAATAGCATCCCCCGGCTTGTAAAAATATTCTAATACCGATCATTCTCCCTTGACTGCATTTTTTCAAAGCAGTATAATAACACTTATTGAAATTTTCATCAAAGGAAAAGAAAATGTTTAGAAAATTAAAATATACCTTTATCGGTCGACCACTCAAGTCTCTCACAGATAGTGAAGGGGGATTACTTGGAAAAATGCAGGCACTTGCAATGTTATCCAGTGATGCCCTGTCTTCTATTGCCTACGGACCTGAACAAGTCATTCTCGTTTTAGTCAGTCTCTCACCTCTCGCTATTTGGTGGAGCCTCCCTATCGGTATTTTTGTCCTCTTACTCCTCGCTAGTTTGACCATTTCCTATCGTCAAATCATCCACGCCTATCCTCAAGGTGGTGGGGCTTATATGGTCACTCGGGAAAATCTCTCCCCTGAACTAGGCTTGATTGCAGGCGGTAGCCTCCTTGTTGACTATATGCTGACAGTAGCCGTATCCGTTGCTTCTGGAGCTGATGCTATTACTGCAGCCATCCCTGCCCTCCATCCCTATAATCTTCATATCTCTATTTTCCTAGTCTGCCTGCTCATGCTCTTGAATTTAAGAGGATTGAAAGAATCTGCCAGCTCTCTGATGATTCCCGTCTACCTCTTTATCTTCAGTACCGTCTTTCTCTTGCTTTATGGGTTCTTTCAACTATTTACAGGTTCCCTAAACTATCAGGCGACTTCAACCATTGGGCAAACCGTTCCGAGCCTTTCCATCGTTCTCCTATTGAGAGCCTTTACCAGTGGCTCTGCCTCTCTGACAGGGGTTGAGGCTATTTCAAATGCGGTACCATTTTTCAAAACTCCGAAAGAAAAGAATGCTGCTCAGACCCTGACCATCATGTCCTTGATTTTAGGATTTCTTTTTGCAGGCATTACCTTCCTAAACTACTGGATGGGCATCACACCTCAAAATGGAGAAACCATCCTCTCGCAAATGGCCAAGGGCATTCTTGGTGATTCATTCTTTGGTCATGCTAGCTACTATCTCTTCCAGTTCTCAACAGCCTTGATTCTAGCTGTAGCTGCAAATACTGGCTTTTCAGCCTTCCCTATGCTGGCATACAATATGGCTAAAAACAAGTACATGCCCCATCTCTTTATGGAAAAAGGGGATCGCCTTGGCTACTCCAACGGTATCTTAACTCTGGCCTTTGGAGCTATGATCCTTCTTCTCATTTTTAATGGGAATACTGAACGCTTGATTCCTCTTTATACTATCGGGGTCTTCGTTCCCTTTGCCCTTTCTCAGACTGGGATGATTCGTCATTGGAAAAAGGAAAAAGGAGCAAACTTCTTAAAACCTGCCTTTGCTAATATCCTTGGGGCCATCATTTGTTATGCTATCGTTCTCATTTTACTCCTCTTCAGACTGGGTGATATCTGGCCATTCTTCCCAATTATCCTAGTCTTAACCTTCCTCTTTTTGTCCATTCACAGCCATTACCAAAAAGTGGCAAAACAACTGCGACTCTACGAAGGAATTGAAAAACGTACCTACGATGGCAATCTGGTTCTTGTCCTAGTAGGAAATGTTACTCGAGTAAGTGTCGGAGCCATTAGCTACGCTCAAAGTATCGGTGACGAAGTGTTGGCCATGCACATTTCTACTAAAGAAACGGCCGAAAAAGACCAAGAAATCCTTCAGGAATTTGCCGATTACTTCCCAAATATCACTCTGAAGAATATCAATACCAGCTACCGCGACATCATCACCCCTAGCGTTAAGTATGTCAAACGAATCGCCCAAGAAGCTAAGCAAAAAAACTACACCGTTACAGTCCTTGTCCCACAGTTTATCCCTAACAAGCCTTGGCAAAATATCCTGCACAATCAAATGAGCCTCAAACTAAAATACGCTCTCAGATGGCACGAAGATGTCGTTGTCGCTAGCTACTCTTATCACTTAAAAGAATAAACAAAAACTCAAAATCAGTAACTTATATCTGATTTTGAGTTTTTTGTATGTAACCTTTTAAACGAGCCCTCCATGAATTTCATCTGAAATGACCGATTTCAAGGACAATTCACCCTTTAAGATAAAAAGAAAAGCCAGTAGACTCGAGTTCCTACTGACTTCTTTGTTGAATTCGTTTGGATTAAGCAGCCAAAACTTTGCGTCCTTTACGACGACGAGCTGCCAATACGCGACGACCGTTTTTAGTTGACATACGGTTACGGAATCCGTGTTTGCGCGCACGACGAAGTTTACTTGGTTGATAAGTACGTTTCACGATGAATACCTCCTCATAGATTTTGTATTCGTTTAGCCGGCTATAAAGTGATCAGTTACTAAACATACTTTACTATTCTATCTGATTCTGACCTATTTGTCAATAGCTCTAAGGAAATGTTTCCTGCTTTTCCCTATGAAAGCCTTATCTACGATACTGACTCAAGAAACGTGTCATCTTTTCTTGGATTTGCGCTAATTCGTCCACACGAGGAAGGTAAACGATACGGAAATGATCAGGTTCCTTCCAGTTAAAACCACGACCATGAACCAAGAGAACCTTTTCCTGCTTCAAGAAATCAAGAACGAACTGTTCATCATCATCGATGCGGTACATATTGCGGTCAATTTTAGGGAAGATATAAAGACCCGCCTTCGGCTTAACCGCAGACAAACCTGGGATATCTTGGATAGCATTGTAAATGAAGTTTCTTTGCTCGTAAATCCGTCCACCAGGAAGGAGCAATTCATCCACTGACTGGTGCCCACCTAGTGAAGTTTGTACGACTTGCTGGGCCAAAACGTTAGAGCAAAGACGCATATTGGATAGCATATTGAGCCCTTCGATATAGCCCTTGACATGGTGCTTAGGACCAGACAAGACCATCCATCCTACACGGAAACCAGCGATACGGTGAGATTTTGACAAACCATTCATACTGACACAGAAAACATCAGGTGCCAAGCTCGCCACAGGCGTATGCACATGCCCATCCATCACCATGCGATCATAAATCTCATCTGCAAAGATGATCAAATCGTTCTGACGAGCAATCTCAATAATCTCCAACAAGAGTTCCTTAGGATAAAGGGCTCCAGTTGGGTTATTTGGATTGATAAGGACGATTGCCTTGGTATTGGAAGTAATTTTTGACTTAATATCGTCAATATCTGGGTACCATTCTGCAGCTTCATCACAGATATAGTGAACGGCATTTCCCCCAGCTAGGCTGACCGCGGCTGTCCAGAGAGGATAGTCTGGCATAGGCACCAAGACCTCATCGCCATTATCCAAAAGCCCTTGCATGGACATAACAATCAGCTCACTGACACCATTTCCGAGGTAGATATCATCAATGTCTACATTAGGGAATTTCTTCAGTTGGCAATACTGCATGATGGCCTTGCGGGCTGAGAAAATCCCTTTGGAGTCAGAATATCCCTCACTATCACGCGCATTCATAATCAAGTCATGAATGACCTCATCCGGCGCTGTAAAGCCAAATTCTGCTGGATTCCCTGTATTCAGACGTAAAATCTTTTCTCCGTTTGCTCGCATCCGCATAGCTTCTTCCAAAACAGGACCACGGATATCATAGGCAACGTGCTCTAACTTACTAGACTTGTTATATTCTTTCATCTTGTTTCCTCAATTCATAGAGATAGTAACATTATACCACTAGAAAGGGATTGCGACAAGTTTCCTGAAATGAGCAAGCAAAGAAAAAAACTCACAACGACTAGGTTCTCACCGTCTAAACAACTAGAATACAGAAGTATTTTCTCACATACCAAAAGACAAACCTAGAAAGATCAGCGCTAAAAAGGAGTCATACAAGAGATTAAACATGAGAAAGAGCCCCCACGTGACCAAATAGTCCAAACGACCACTTCTCTTTGCAATCACCAATAAAATGATGTGGTAGACCAAGTGAAAGAGAAGAAATCCAATAAAACCTGGATAGAGAACGGGCATGACTCTTTCCAGCCGCCAAAGCATCACTACTTCACCTACAAGTGACGCAAGGATAATTCCACGATAAAGAAAACTTATTTTTTTAGAAGCTTGAACAGGGCCTTTCATACTTTCTCATCCCCTTTACTGTGTTTCCTACTAGCTCGTTTTCTTTTATTTTAACATATCTCCACCAAATTGAATCTCCAATAATATTTATTGAAATATGATTTTTACTTTACTTCTTTAGTGAAAAGGATTACAATAACAGTAAGAAAATTTCAGGAGGTTTCATTATGGCACAACGTTACCAAAATGTTATGGTCGCAATTGATGGTTCTAAAGAAGCGGACTTGGCTTTCGTCAAAGGTGTTTACACTGCTCTACGCAACGAATCCAAGCTCACCATTGCCCATGTTATCGACACACGCGCTCTTCAAAGCGTGTCTACCTTTGATGCTGAAGTTTACGAAGAGCTCCAAGTCGATGCTGAAAGTCTGATGAAGGAGTACGAAAAGCGCGCAAGAGATGCTGGTGTGACCGATATTCACATCGTCATCGAAATGGGAAATCCAAAAACCCTCCTTGCCCGTACTATTCCAGACGCAGAAAATGTCGACCTGATTCTCGTTGGTGCAACAGGGCTCAATGCCTTTGAACGCCTCTTGGTTGGCTCTTCATCTGAGTATATTCTTCGCCATGCAAAAGTCGATTTGCTGGTCGTGAGAGAAAGTGAAAAAACATTGTAATCATTAAAAAAGGAGCCTCTGGCTCCTTTTTGTTTGTCCTGGTTGGGTCAGAAAAAGGCTTTAAACAATTGTTTAAAGCCTCTATCTTATTTAGAAAGTAGTCAATCTCAAAAGATTGAATTATTTGTAACTGTATGCCCAGTAGTATACACCGTTTCCATCAACTACTGCTGCTACAGCTCCTTCAGTGACATTCGGATCGAGAAGCAAGTCTCTCAAACCACTGTTTGCCCATTTCTTAACGACAACAGCAGCATCTTCATCACGACGTCCTACAAAGCCTGTGCTATCGTATTGACGTGAAATTTCATTTACTTTCGGAAGTGCTTGATTTTGATAAATGTCTTCAGACCAAGTCAATTCTTTCAATCCTTGAGCTTTACGAGTCTCATTGATTTTAGCGAAAGCTTCTTTCGCTTTTGAAACATAGTCATAGTTTGTATCATTTGTTGCTTCAACACGGTAAACAAACTTCACATAACCAAATTCTACATCACTGTATTTCTTGTCTTCGACACCACTCTTGAGATTTGCAATCAAGACATAGTCCTTAGCGTATGGGTTTTCTTTCGTCTTCTCAAAGATTTCTGGATCTTCGATTTCCCACTCAACTTTAGCATCCCAACCAGAGTTATCAAGGAACTTAGGATTCATTTTTTCGATGACATAGTTTTTGAACTCTTCAACATTCTTGAATGGCAATGCTTGACCTGCTTTAGCAGTCGTTACCAAGTTAGTTGAGTAAAGTTTCACGCTTGAGTTCTTGTCACTGTACATGTACTCGTCATCAGCAGTGTTTTCGTGAAGTTTTGGATCACGAGCTGGATCGTTTGGATCAGTCATCCCTTGAAGTTTCCATTTTCCTCCAAGCCACTTCCAGTATGCTGAGTAACCTGTACGCTCTGAATTAGATGATACATAATAGTAATGTGCACTACCGTCGAAGTAGTAGTTTTTATCATTCTTGAGGACTGCATCACCTGGTTTACCTGGTGGGTAAACCAATTTTGGAGTTTGTCCATTTGGTGCCCAAGCCAAGTGTTCCAATCCTTCAGCTGGTTTTTCAACATAATCAGGGATTTGGTTTTCACTTGGTTCATCAGTCGTTACCAAACCTGGTGTTGTTGGGATAGCTGGAGTTGCTGGTGTTTCTGGTTTTGGTTCTGCTGGTGTTTCTGTTGATGGCTTGAATGGATCAAATTCACTATCAGCACCATTAATTGGTGGGTTTTCTGGTAGGTCAACACTTGGAGTTGCTGGTTGCTCTGGTTTTGGCTCAGCTGGTGTTGTTGGCTCTTCAGGTTTATCACTAGGAGCTGGTGTTGGAGCCTCTGGTTCTGCTGGTGTTGGAGCAGGAACTTCAGGTTGACTTGGTTGTGCTGGCTCAACCGGAGTTGTTGGTTGTTCTGGTTTTGGTTCAGCAGGAGTTGCTGGTTGTGCTGGTGTTGGCTCAGCTGGTTGTGCTGGTTGTGCTGGTGTTGTATCAGCAGAATCTTTCACCAATACCCACTTACCATTTTGGTAGTAGTAATAATCACCATTGTCCAATACATAGTAATGGTATCCATTTTCGTAACGATAGTGCGGATCGTTTTCCAAGTTGTTAGTAGATGAGTTGTTGTTACTATTGTTTGTCAAAGGTTTCCACTGACCGTTACGATAAATACGGTAGCTACCGTCGTTCATGCGGTAGTAGTGATTGCCATTCCAGTAAATATAGTTTTCATCGCTAGCAAGGTTGTTGTAACTATTCCAATAGTTATAACCATAGTAGTTGCTACTGTTGTCATAGCCATAGTAGTTATTCCAATTATTGTAACCGTAGTTGTAACTTGGGTAATAGCTACCATATCCATAATTATAGCTTGGGTAGTAGCTATTGTAGCCATAGTTATAGCTTGGGTAATAACTGTTGTAGCCATAACTTCTTACAGTATAGTTTGATGTGCGGCTACGATTTGCAGTAGTACGGTTAGAAGTACGATTGCTTGAACGGCGGCTAGTTCTTGTATAGTAGCTATTATTCCCATTCCAGTTGTAAGCAGCGTGAGCTTCACTTGGTGCAAAAGTTGGAAGCATTGTTACAGCTGTTAAAACAGAAGCTGTCAAATAGGTATATTTTTTCTTCATTTCAACCTCTTAATTCTTTAATTTCTAAACTTGAAAATTAAAATAATAAAAATAATAATAAAAATTTGGAAAGCAATTGTGCACAATTTTATAACTAACCCTCAAAACTAGAGTGAATTCTTCACATCAACTTGTTAACAGGCCTGAAATAAACAAGTTGACTTTCTGTCTTTAAAAAGAGCATATTATAGCAGCGTGAGGATTTTATATTTATTCGCTTTCTGAATTCATTCTAACACATCAACTTTCAAATATCAAATAATTTGACTCATCTTTTTTTGATATTTTTTTAAAAGGAAAGCTAGATAAATTGGGGTAAAATGCCACTCTGCATTATTTTTTGTAAACTAAAATATTTTTCTTTTCTTTTTCAAAAAAAATTTCAAACGTTTTCCAATTCAAAATAAGTATAAATATGCTAATAATAATTAGTGATATATATGTAATTGTTCGGATTTCGGTTCAAAAAATCCCCGAATTTTTCATCCAGGGAAAAGAATTTTCTCTTATTTTTTATTTTTTCTTTCTTTATGTCGCTCATAAGCTTTAAACTGACGTTGTAGTTCCTGTCGGATGACAGGTTCTGGAGCATATTTTTCTTCCCAGTCATCTGGTTTTAAAATCTTGTGTGTAACTGGGTCAAAATGAGCTTTTCCGTCTGGGAAAACCTTCCCCATATTTGCTTCATGAACAATATCAAAAATGCGTTCTGGGTCTACTCCCATCAAAACAAAACTACCGTATGTAAAATACAGTGTGTCAATCAAAGCATCCACTTGACCGACCAAGTTTTGCTTAGCAGGCGTCTTTTTCGCCACTTTCTCTGCCGCCTTATCAAGTGCCTCATGCATGCTTGCAAGGGAGTTTTGGAATTCTTCCTCCGAAGAACTTGCTGCACGAACAAACTCCACTAATTCTTCAATTTTAAAGTCTGCGCGGTGGGTTGCACCTTCAGCATCCCATGCCTGTGGCTCTTCTTGAGTTCGTTCATCCATCATGTGGTGGAAGGTTTTGACCTTATTAAAGTGGTAGTCTCGACTGACAAACACTTTTTCTGAAGCCAAAACACCAAAGTGCTCGAGCGCCTTGTGGATACCATCTTGTTGATTACTTGCCGTAATATGCTTGGCAACTTCTTTGACACTGCTACTGCCATTTCCCATAGCAACCGACATACCAACACCCGCTAACATTTCCAGATCGTTGTCTGAATCACCAAAGGCCATGACTTGGTTGAGATCAAAGCCATATTCTTTCCCGACTCGGCGAATGCCTTCTAGTTTGGAATTTCCTTGGTTAATGATATCTGCTGCAAAAGGATTGCTTCGAGTTAATTTCAAATCTTCAAAATCACTTGCTGCCTTCTCAGATTCTTCTGGCGTCATCAGCATCAAAACTTGATAAATGGGTTGATTAATCAAGTTAAGCAAGTCGTCTTCCTTTTGAGGAACTGCCTTGCTGACCATTCGATTAAAGGAACGGCTAACGGTTCTTGTCAGAACAGTCGGAATAAAACGACTAACCAGTTGGGAAAAGGAGCCGAGACCAAATGACATAATCTTCGAACCAACAACGGCATGCTCGGTTCCAAGAGCGATTTCTTTACGCTCCTTTTTAGCATAAGCAATCAGTTGACGTAGGCTTGACTTAGCGATTGGGCTTGCAAAGAGTACCTTTTCTTTATTAAAAATGTATTGGCCATTGTAGGTCACCGCAAAGTCTAGGTCCAAGTCTTCCATCAATTCCTTGACAAAAAACGGCCCTCGTCCTGTCGCTACTCCAACAAGCACTCCTTGCTCTTTGACAATCTTAATCGCGTCCTTAGTGGATTTCAAAACACTCTTGCGATCGTTGACTAGCGTTCCATCGATATCAAAAAAAACAGCCTTGACTTCCATCCTGTCCCATTCTCCCCTTTTGTGTTACAATGATTATACCACATTTCAGAAAGAGTGACTAAATCATGCCTAAGAAAATCCTTGTTTTACATACAGGTGGGACTATTTCCATGCAAGCAGACGCCACTGGTGCCGTTGTAACTAGTCAGGACAATCCCATGAACCATGTTTCCAATCCACTTGAAGGAATTGAGGTTCATACCCTAGACTTTTTTAATCTGCCAAGCCCTCATATCAAACCCAAGCATATGCTTGCACTCTATCATAAGATTAAAGAGGAAGCTGATAACTACGATGGAGTTGTCATCACACATGGTACAGATACCTTAGAAGAGACAGCTTACTTCCTTGATACCATGAAAATTCCGCCCATCCCCATCGTCCTAACAGGGGCCATGCGTAGTTCTAATGAACTTGGTAGCGACGGTGTATATAACTATCTGAGCGCTTTGCGAGTTGCCAGCGATGATAAAGCAGCCGACAAGGGTGTTTTGGTCGTCATGAACGACGAGATCCACGCAGCCAAGTATGTTACCAAAACTCATACGACCAACGTCAGCACCTTTCAAACCCCAACACATGGACCACTTGGTCTTATCATGAAGCAAGAAATCCTCTACTTCAAAACGGCTGAACCTCGTGTCCGGTTTGATCTTGAGCATATTCAAGGTCTGGTTCCCATCATCTCAGCCTATGCCGGTATGACAGACGAACTGATTGATATGTTAGACTTGGAACAGCTGGATGGCTTAGTTATTCAGGCCTTCGGAGCAGGCAATGTTCCCAAAGAAACAGCTCAAAAGTTGGAAAATCTCCTGCAAAAAGGAATCCCAGTCGCCTTGGTCTCACGTTGTTTTAATGGTATTGCTGAACCTGTCTACGCCTACCAAGGCGGAGGAGTGCAGTTGCAACGAGCTGGTGTTTTCTTTGTCAAAGAACTCAACGCTCAAAAAGCGCGCCTTAAATTATTAATCGCCCTTAATGCTGGACTAAAAGGACAGGCTTTGAAAGACTATATGGAAGGATAAACCTCTTCTCTAGAACGCAAAATCAGGAAATCTTCACGATTCCCTGATTTTTTCTATTTACGTTTTCGTGTAGAGCGGCGTTCTGTCAAACCATGAGGTAAGAGAACTTCACGTTCTTCCAACTCTTCCTTATGCATGATTTTGGTCAACATACGCATGCTGATAGCACCTAGGTCATAAAGAGGTTGGGCAATAGTCGTCAAGTTTGGACGAGTGAATCGTGCAATCTGAGAGTCATCTGTCGTAATGATTTCAAACTCTTCTGGTACAGACACACCGTGGTCAGCCAAACCATTTAGGACACCTGCTGCCAATTCATCACCTGTTACAACTGCGGCTGTAGCTTGTGATGAAATCAAGCGTTCTGCCAAGGCATAACCATCGTCATAGCTGTATTTTGATTCAAAGACCAATCCCTCGCTATAAGAATGTCCTGCTTTTTTCAAGGCTTCCTTGTAACCAATCAAACGAACCTTGCCATTGATATCATCGACGAGTGGTCCACTCACAAAAGCAATCTTTTCGTTTTCTTTTAGAAGGTAGCTTACAGCATCAATCGTTGCTTGTTTGTAGTCGATATTTACACTTGGAAGTTGGTGTTCTACATCTACAGTACCAGCAAGAACAACCGGTGTCCGTGAACGAGAAAACTCTGAACGAATCTTTTCAGTCAAGTGATAGCCCATAAAGATAATCCCATCGACTTGTTTTGAAAAGAGAGTGTTGACTACTGAAACTTCCTTTTCATCATCCTCATCACTATTTGCAAGGACAATGTTATACTTGTACATTTCAGCAATGTCGTCAATTCCCTTAGCAAGCGTTGAGAAATAACCATTGGTAATGTTAGGAATCACAACTCCGACTGTCGTTGTTTTCTTGCTAGCCAAACCACGTGCTACCGCATTTGGACGATAGTCCAAGCGATCAATCACTTCTAGGACTTTTTTTCGAGTGTTCTCTTTAACATTCTTGTTGCCATTAACGACACGGCTAACTGTTGCCATCGAAACTCCTGCTTCACGGGCGACGTCATAAATCGTTACTGTATCATCTGTGTTCATTCCGTTTCCTTTCTATAATGAAAATTTCGCTTTCACGCATCTACTTACTCCATTTTATCACTTATTGTAAACACTTTCAAGTATTTTTTAGAGAAACTTTGAAAAAATTTCACAGTTTATTCCCATTTTGAAAAAGCAAGTAGGATTTCTTGATTTTTAAGACATTTTGCTGTATGATAAGGAAAATAAAGGGGGGAGGAAAACATGGCTTTTACAAATACACAGAGACGTTCCGCTAGTTTTGGTGTCGTGACCAGCTTACCTGATGATGTCATTGACTCTTTATGGTATATTATCGATCATTTCCTGAAAAATGTCTTTGAATTAGAAGAAGAACTTGAGTTTCAACTGCTCAACAATAAGGGGACCATCACCTTCCATTTTTCTAGCCAGCACCTTCCGACTAGCATTGATTTTGATTTCAATCATCCTTTCGATCCCCTTTACCCTCCTAGGGTCCTTGTTTTAGATACGGACGGTAAAGAAACCATCCTCCTTCCAGAAGAAAATGACCTATTTTAAAAACTCTAGCTTCTCGGCGCAAACTGCTGAGGAACTAGAGTTTTCTTTTTCTAATAAATGGATCGACTGACAACTAGACCGTTTGGTTTTGTATACTCTAAGTCAAGATAATCCTGATAAGTCCCTGGCACAATGAAACCTTGAGGACTCAATATATCAGTCCCAGCTTTTCCTACGATAGAGTCTGCCAGCAAGACACAATTGGTACTAAGAACAAAGTAGGTCTTAAACTCGGATGAACTGAATTTATAGAGGATCGCATCTGCTTCCTGTTTCAGTTGGTAGGAGTAGGTATGCTTTACCTCGCCCTCTCTTCTTTTCATCAACTGTGAACTTGGTTCCCAAGGAATTAACAGGTCTTCTATCTCTTCTAGACGAGCTTGGATGGCTGCTTTCTGTTGGTCTGTCAAACTCAGACCATAAGCAAACAAGGTCTTCTGACTTTCCCTCTTACAGAGCTCGATGTATTTTTCCCGATTGGCCTTAAACAAAACACCATCTCCAACCATGCCGAACAAACGCTCCGAGTGGGGATCATAGGAACCATAGGAAATAACCTTCCCTTGGTAACAAATATCCACATGTCCCATAGCGAGGAAGAAAGAGGTTTCTGAGGTATGGATAAAAATTTCCAGATCAACTACCTGATCGTTTTTTCTTTCTGAATGAACTTCCCCTTCTTGACTTTCATGATTTGACAGCCACTCATTCAATTTGCGCAAGGTGCTGATAGGGATCAAAGCCGTCACAAAGATCGGCAAAGTCATTCGCATTCGTCGTTTTAGCTTGGGATTGTTTTCTATCCTTTCAAAAAAGAAACCGTCCCGGAGGCTACTAGCTCCTAGCATGAGCAAGTAAAATCCAAGCAAGAGCAATTCAAAATTCGCTGCATCGTGAAAAGGAGAGATGCTATAAAGACCGAATCCTATCATCCATACAGCATCGAAGAGATGATGGATCCGAGGATGAATGGCATTTTTTCGATAGAGAGACCAGGTCACAAGACTAATGATGCCCGTAAACAGCTGGTAGCTCGCAATGATAAAGACCAAGAGATAGAGGGCAAGATCTTGCAAGATGATAGAGTCAAACACCAGAGCCGCAACCACCAGCTTGCCCAAGGTTACAAAGATATTTTCCCGACGTTTTTTATCCTGAAACCAGCGAGTCAACAAGTGCCAAACTGCTGACAAGGAAAAGTAGCCCATCAGCAACTGGTATCCCATTCGCGGAATAACTTGTCCAAAACGAATCAAGAGAAGCCCTAAAACAATAGCAAGTAGTCCCTCCCCGATACTCTTCCACTTACTATAGGTCTCGGAAAGTTTAGGCATTTCCTTGCTCCAACTGGTCAACCAAGTAACGAATTGGTTGTTTTAGGATTGGATGGATAAAATGGGGAGCTATTTCCACTAACGGCTCAAGGACAAAGAGGCGTTCTGCTATATAAGGATGAGGCAAGATGAGCTCGTCTGTATAGATGACTTGGTCCTCCACAAAGAGCAGGTCCAAATCAATCAAACGAGGCCCCCAATGCACCTCTCGAACCCGTCCCATTTCTGACTCAATGGCTAATAATGTTTCTAACAAGACTGATGCTGGTAGCCAGGTTTCTACTTCAATCACCTGATTGGCAAAGCTATCTTGTTCCACACCACCCCAAGGCTCTGTCGCCAAGACACTGGACTCTTTGAGAATATGGATACCTCGAGCTCGCAGTTTGTCAATAGCTTGTTCCAAGTTTGCTTGCTTGTCCCCCATATTGCTTCCTAAGGCGATAAAGGCTCGTTGCTTACGACGGCGAATGGTCACCGAGCAGGTATCCAATGGTAAATGCACTGGAGCCCACGGTTTTTTCAGTTCCAACTCAATCTCTTGGACAAGAGGATAGGTCTCAAAGGTACGTTCAACTAGTTTGTAGGCTACCGTTTCAATCAAATCCTCAGTGCTTTCCTGAAACCAAGTCGTCCACTGCTGACACAGTTCTCCGTAATGGACAGATGCTGTTAAATCCAAGTCTGTCGCCGCCTTGGTCATATCATAGGATAAGCTTGCGGAAATAACAAACTTCTGCCCCAATTCTTTCTCACTTGGAAAAAGACCATGATAGGCAAAAATTTCCAAATCTTTAATCTGCAGTTGATCCATAATTAGTCCTTTCTAGAAAAATCCGCATGAAGCGGATTCTTTTTATACTCAATGAAAATCAAAGTGCAAACTAGGAAGCTAGCCGCAGGTTGCTCAAAGCACTGCTTTGAGGTTGTAGATAAAACTGACGAAATCAGCTAAAAACACTGTTTTGAGGTTGTGGATAGAACTGACGAAGTCAGTAACCATACCTACGGCAAGGTGACGCTGACGTGGTTTGAATTTGATTTTCGAAGGGTATTATAGTCCCATTAAACGATAAGCTTGGTCTCGGAGGTCCTTATCTGTTTCAAATACACCTCGCGCTACTGTCGTCAAGGTTGCCGTGCCTGGCTTTCTGACACCACGCATGCTCATACACATATGTTCCGCCTCAATGACAACAAAGGCTCCTTTAGCACCCAGATAGTCCATCAAGGCATCGGCCACCTCAATATTCAAACGCTCTTGAATTTGTGGTTTTTTAGAATAAACTTCAACCGTACGGGCTAGCTTAGACAAGCCTGCCACCCGACCATCTGGAATGTAGGCAATGTGCGCTCTCCCATAAAAGGGCAAAAAGTGGTGCTCACACATAGTGTGGAAAAAGATATCCTTTTCTACAACCATATTATCGTCGATAATCTCAAAGGATTTTGACAGGTGTTCCTCAGCAGTTTGGCCAAGACCTGAAAAAATCTCTTGGTACATACGAGCTACACGAGCAGGTGTTTCCTGCAAGCCCTCGCGGTTAGCGTCCTCACCAACAGCCTCAATAATCATTTTTACAGCCGTTTCAATCTTTTGTGTATCCATTCTCGTTCTTCCTCTCCATCAGATAGGCTCTCACTTGGCTCAAGAAATACAAGGAACCTGTGACAATCCTAACTGTTTGTTTCTCTTCATTTTTATCTGTCAATTTCTGCTCTAGAAAATCCTGCCAAATTTGGTAATTGAGATTTCTAGACTTGGCTGTCTCTTTCAGCACGCTTTCATCCGTCGCCCGACTATCGTCAAAATGGGTTAAAGTCAATTGACTATCTGGCACCGTCTCTAGCAAATCCAGCATATCCTCCAAGGCCTTGGTCTTGATACAAGTAAAGAGGATTTCCTTATGATAATCCGCAAAGCGTTCTTGCAAGGTTGCTAATAAAGCCTTGATAGCATGGGGATTGTGGGCCCCATCCAAAATCATCAAGGGGTCGCTAGACACGACCTCCAAACGCCCTGGCCATCCGGTCTCTTTCAAAGCTTGAGCAACCAAGTCATTACTTGCCAACTCCCGCCTATCTTCTTGACAAAAAGTATCAAGTAAAGCTATGGCCATCCCCGCATTCTCTATCTGGTGCAAACCAAGCAGACCTGTTTGAAAGCTCCCTTGTCTGACAGAACTGGTATAATCAAAGATTTCGCCTGTCACCACACTCTTTTGGTGACTGACCTGATAATCTTTTCCATAGGTAAGTCTAGGCGCATTTTTAGCTTCTGCAATAGAGTCTATCACAGTCAAGGCTTCAGGAACAATATGACCTGTCACTAATGGAATGCCTTGTTTGATAATACCAGCCTTCTGCTCTGCTATGGCTTCCAAGGTGTCACCAAGTAGGGCTACATGATCCAGTCCAATGGTCGTAATTCCTGTTAAAATTGGCTGGCAGACATTAGTACTATCCAAAAGACCACCCATGCCGACTTCCATGATAGCCACATCTACTTGTTCTGAGGCAAAGTAATCATAGGCTAGAGCTGTGATAATCTCAAACTCGGTTGTTCCCTGCAAATTGTCAGCAGATTCTCTCTCAAGCAAAGACTGATAGTCTGCCATGAGAGCTTCTAGTTTCGCTTCAGGAATGGATTCCCCATTAATGCTAATCTGGTCTGTATAATGAATGAGATAGGGCGAGCTGAACACCCCAACTCTCAGGTCTAGCCCTTCCAGCATCTTTTTCAAAAAAGCAATGGTCGACCCCTTGCCATTGGTCCCCCCGATATGGATGACCTTAAGTTTGAGATGGGGATTGCCTCGCAGAGCTAGGAGTTCCACCATTCGCTCCAAACCAAAATGCGGTTGGTCCGTCCGGTAGTGGGCAATCCACTGATTGTTTTGAATTTCGTTCATCTTACTTATATTGTTTTAAATCTAGATTTTCTGCATCATCGGCCAAACGGATAGCAGAGGCAATTTCAACTGCCATCCTGTGACTGGCAACATCATGCACGCGCACCACTTCTACACCCTGTCTCGCAGCGATAGTCGTTACATGAGCCGAAGCGGTGTCCCGATTTCGGAAACCGACTTCCGTCTCAGGATTGACTTCAAAGCCATTTTCTTCTAGGATATTGATGACAAATCGCTTACGCGAAACTCCAAGAAAAATCGGATAGCCTTGCTGGTGTAGTTTATCTAGATCCCGTAGAAGGAGTAGATTTTCCTTCTTGGTCAGACCAAAGCCAATCCCTGGATCCAGCAGAATATTTTCTCTTGCAATTCCAGCTTGGTTCGCTCTCGCTAGAGCATGTTCAAAGAAAGCCTCCATCAAGTTTTCGATTGGCACTTTTTCAAAGTCAGCTAACTCTTCTTCTGTAAAAGCTTGTCTAAAACCAAAATGAGGAAATATGAGTGAACTAGGGTGCTGAGGACGAACCATAACTGGATTAAACATGATAACCACTTTTGCTCCAGCCTTCGCAACCACATTCGCCATTTTCTCATCTCCCATGAGACCCGTGATGTCATTTACCAGATTGGCACCAGCAGCCAAGGCGGCCTCTGCCACCTGACTTTTCCAAGTATCGATAGAAATGAGGACATCACTTTCCTCACGGATAGCTTTAATCACTGGAACAACACGCTGGATTTCCTCTTCTATCTCAACATAGCTACTGCCCGGCCGAGTCGATTCTCCACCGATATCTAGCATGCTCGCTCCTTCTGCTATCAATTTACGAGCCTGCTGGAGTGCCTGCTCAAGAGCAAAAAACTGCCCACCATCCGAAAAAGAATCTGGGGTTACGTTGATAATTCCGCAAATAGCTGTCTTTGCATGATTAGCTTTACTTGACATATCGGTCACTCCCTCAAGGTTTTTCACCATATTACCTTTCTATTTTACCATAAAAAGAAAAAGATGAACACGCTAGTGTTCATCTTTTCCAAGCGGGCCAATGGTTTAGAATGATAGACCTAGATTTCTACTAATCAATACCAATAAGGCCAACAAACAAAATGCAATACCATTGAGAATCATATGAAGCAAAATGGACATCTCCAAACGCTCAGTCTTATAGGCTGTCCAAGTCAAAACCGTTGACATTCCTCCATAAATAATTACAGAAGGTAAATTGGTTGGCATATGGAGCAAGGCAAAGACGATTGCACCAACAACAAAACCTAGTTTTTCTTTTCCACGGAAGATCTTTTTAGGAATAATTCCACGACACAAAATTTCTTCACAAATCGGCGCAATCAAGACTAGTAGGAAGAAAGTTGAAATCAAGGAACTATTCTGAACCAAACCATTCAGTATTGATTGGTTATTGGTTGTTGCCTCATTTGTTAGTCGAAGCAGGAGTGAACCCAAGAGATTTGTCGCAAAAATCACCAGATAACTCAGTACCAAGCGAGCCAAGTCTTTTGCCTTAAAAAAGGATAGATTAAAAGTAGCAAGTTGTGTTTTTCGTGCACCAATAATAAATACAATCAAAACGACTATGGATAGGGCACCAACTAAGAGCCCTGACTGTAAAATCGGAAACTGTTTGTTTGCTAAAAACAAAGCAAGTCCTATGGGAAATTGAGATAGAACAAAAGCTACCAAAAGGATGAGCACCCATTTCCCTCTGTTCAAAACCTCTTGCCAAATCGTCTTATCTTTCATGATGTACCTCCTTATAATTAAAAAGGGGAGACTCCCCTTTTTCTATTATACCATTTATAGCGCCATACTGATATAGTTAAGGATAAACAAGGCATCCAAAATCCAAATCATCACGTGCACATCCTTGGCTTGACCTTTGACAACTTTTGTCAAGGTATATGTCAAGAAACCAACAGCAATCCCTTGTGTGATAGAGTAGCTGAATCCCATAAAGATAGATGTGAAGAAGGCAGGAACCGCTTCAGCCATATCATCCCAAGGGATATTTTTCAAGTTAGAAAGCATCATGATTCCGACGATGATCAAAATTGGTGCTGTTGCAGCTGTCGGAACAATCGCTAGAAGTGGGCTAAAGAAGCTAGATAGAGCAAAACAGATCGCAACCACTAGGGCTGTCAACCCAGTACGTCCACCAGCGCCGATACCCGCCGCAGACTCAACATAGGTTGTGACGTTTGAAGTACCTGCAATGGCACCTACTGAAGTTGCCACCAAGTCTGAGTAAAGAGCCTTGTCCAATTTAGCAGATTCATGGTTTTCCCCACTTGTCGCAACGATACCAACTTTTTCACCAGTACCGATAAGAGTACCGATTGTGTCAAAAATATCTGTTAGTGAGAAGGCAAGAATAGCCATCAAGGTTTCTGGTAAACGTGAAGTGTTTGAAATCAAAGATCCTAAACCTTCTGAACCAAGAGCGGCACCAAACAAAGTTCCTAAATCATTAACCGCTGATGAAAGATTGTTGCTAGCGAAGTCAATCCCTGACAATTTCACAACACCAACAGCAATGGCAAGGACAGTCGTTGTTAAAATAGAAAGAATAATTCCACCCTTGATGCCTTTAACAACAAAGAAGATGGTAATAGCCAGACCTGCAAGAGCCACCAATACTGCTGGAGTATTGAAGTCTACCAATCCTGGAACAGCTGCTGAGTTTGCAGTAAGTGCAGCTTGAGCCTTGTCCGCTCCTTCACCTGCTACCGTATAAGTACCTGGATCGATTGAGAATTTCAAGAGGCCAGCATTCTTAATCCCAACATAGGCAAGGAAAACACCAATACCAGCCGAAATAGCTGAACGAAGTGTTGTTGGAATAGATTCGATGATCATTTTACGAACATTTGTCAAGGTAATAATCAGTGAAATAATTCCACAAATGAAGACCATACCAAGAGCTTCTTTCCAAGTATAGCCCATCCCAAATACAACTGTAAATGTGAAGAAGGCATTTAGTCCCATACCTGGTGCTTGTGCGTACGGCAAATTAGCATAGAAAGCCATCATCAAAGTACCGACTACAGAACCGATAATCGTTGCCAAGAACACACCTTGAACAGGCATACCCGTTTGGGAAAGCATTTGAGGGTTTACAAAGAGAATATAACTCATTGCAAAGAATGTTGTTAAACCAGCAAGCACCTCTGTACGGACATCTGTCCCGTGCTCTTTTAGTTTAAATAGTTTGTCCATTTTTAATCTCCTTTTGTTTTTTACGAACAATATTAGTATTATATCATTTATCATTCACCTTTTCAATATATTTGTTTGATTTATTTAATAAATCAAAGCAACTGTAGTTTTTGTTCTTATCTGCTTTTCTTCCTTCTTTTTGATATAATAGTAGACATCTTATCTGGAAACGACTAGGAAGGTTTATATGACTAAGAAAATTATCGCAGTCGATTTGGACGGAACCCTGCTGAATAGTGAAAGCAAGCTCTCCGATTTCACCAAAGAGACGATCAAAAAAATTTCAGAAAAAGGACACCATGTTATCATCACGACGGGCCGTCCGTATCGTATGGCAAAAGACTTCTATCGTGAGCTAGAATTGCATACTCCCATGATTAACTTTAATGGTTCCCTTACCCATCTACCAGGACAGGCTTGGGCGCATGAAAAGTGCTTGACCTTGGACAAAAAATACCTCCTAGACATGGTCAAGCGCACGGAGGACATCCAGGCTGATTTTATTGCGGGAGAATATCGAAAAAAATTCTATATCACGACACCGAATGAAGAAATTGCAGATCCTAAACTATTTGGCGTAGAGAACTTCCGGCCGGAAAATCAATTCAAACCTGAACGAGTAACCAAAGATCCCAACTGCATCCTTTTGCAAACAAGGGCTGAAGACAAATACGCTTTAGCGGACGAAATGAATCGTTTTTATCAGCACCAACTAGCTATCAATACCTGGGGCGGGCCCCTCAACATCCTCGAGTGTACTCCCAAGGGTGTAAACAAGGCCTTTGCTCTAGAGTACTTGCTCAATGTGATGAATCGTGATAAAAAAGACTTAATCGCCTTTGGTGATGAGCATAATGACACTGAAATGTTGGCATTTGCAGGCAAAGGATATGCTATGAAAAACGCCAATCCTGCTCTTCTTCCATATGCGGACGAACAACTTCCTCTGACCAACGAAGAAGATGGAGTTGCCCACGCTTTACAAAATTTATTCCTATAAAAGGGAAGATTGCGACCATGCAATCTTCCCTTTTTGTTTTCATTTTGTTTTCACAAAAGCAACTTATTTTCTGTATTTTTATATTAAATTTTCCATTACCATTTTCATTTATCTCTCAAAAGCATTGATATATTAATATTTTTAAAAAGTCATTCTATGAAAACTTTTACATCTTTTTAGAAAAAGTAGTTGATTTTTATATGAAAACGGTTTATACTTAAAGTTAGGCTTAAAGTTTTCTTAAACATACAGTCAAACATTTTATAAGGAGGAATGACAATAATGAGTATCGGAATCATTATTGCGAGCCACGGCGAATTTGCTGCGGGTATTCATCAGTCAGGATCTATGATCTTTGGTGAACAAGAAAAGGTTCAAGTTGTAACCTTTATGCCAAATGAAGGTCCAGATGACCTTTACGCTAAATTCAACAACGCTGTGGCTGCATTTGACGCAGAAGATGAGGTTCTAGTATTGGCTGACCTTTGGAGTGGATCTCCATTCAACCAAGCTAGCCGCGTAATGGGAGAAAATCCAGAACGTAAGTTTGCCATCATCACAGGACTGAACTTGCCGATGTTGATCCAAGCCTACACAGAGCGCCTTATGGACGCGAATGCAGGTGTGGATAAAGTCGCTGCGAATATCATTAAAGAAGCCAAAGATGGCATCAAGGCTCTTCCAGAAGAGCTTAACCCAGTTGAGGAAGTTGCAACTGCTGCAGCTGCTCCAGTTGCCCAAGCTGCTATTCCAGAAGGAACAGTTATCGGTGACGGTAAACTGAAAATCAACCTTGCTCGTCTAGACACTCGTCTCCTTCACGGTCAGGTTGCCACTGCTTGGACTCCTGATTCAAAAGCAGACCGTATCATCGTTGCTTCAGACAACGTTGCAAACGACGAATTGCGTAAAGAATTGATCAAACAAGCAGCTCCAAACGGAGTAAAAGCTAACGTTGTCCCAATCCAGAAATTGATCGACGTTGCAAAAGACCCACGTTTCGGCGAAACTCATGCCCTTATCTTGTTTGAAACTCCACAAGATGCACTTCGTGCTATCGAAGGTGGCGTGCCAATCAAGACCCTTAACGTTGGTTCTATGGCTCACTCAACAGGTAAAACAATGATCAACAACGTTTTGTCTATGGACAAAGAAGACGTTGCAACCTTTGAAAAAATGCGTGACCTCGGTGTTGAATTTGACGTACGTAAAGTACCAAACGACACGAAAAAAGATTTGTTTGACTTGATTAAGAAAGCAAACGTTCAATAATTTTAATCTGTTTCGATCATTTTTGAAAACAGGATTAAATACTTTATTAAAACTAAATAGAAAAGGAATAAAACCATGTCAGATATTTCAATCATTTCTGCTATCTTGGTTGTAGTTGTTGCCTTCCTTGCAGGTCTTGAAGGTATCCTCGACCAATTCCAATTCCATCAACCAATCGTCGCATGTACCCTTATCGGACTTGCAACTGGTAACCTCGAAGCAGGTGTTATGCTTGGTGGATCTCTTCAAATGATCGCCCTTGGTTGGGCAAACATCGGAGCTGCCGTAGCTCCTGACGCTGCTCTTGCATCTGTTGCCGCAGCGATTATCTTGATCAAAGGTGGTAACTTTACTACTGAAGGTATCGCCGTCGCAACAGCCACAGCTATCCCTCTTGCCGTAGCTGGACTTTTCTTGACTATGATTGTTCGTACAATCTCAGTTGGTTTGGTTCACACTGCAGATGCTGCCGCTAAAGAAGGAAATATTGCAGCTGTTGAACGTGCTCACTTTATCGCACTTCTTCTTCAAGGTCTTCGTATTGCAATCCCTGCAGCCTTCCTTATCGCTATCCCAGCTTCTGCCGTTCAAGATGCTCTTAAATTGATGCCAGAATGGTTGAATGGTGGTATGGCTGTCGGTGGTGCTATGGTCGTTGCCGTTGGTTACGCTATGGTTATCAACATGATGGCAACTCGTGAAGTATGGCCATTCTTCGCAATCGGTTTTGCTCTTGCAGCAATCTCTCAATTGACTTTGATTGCCCTTGGTGTCATCGGTGTTGCCCTTGCCTTCATCTACCTTAACCTTACAAAACAAGGTGGAAACGGTGGCGGCGGAGCTGCAACTTCTAACGACCCAATCGGTGATATCCTAGAAGACTACTAGAAAGGGGAACAATCATGGCTGAAAAAATTCAATTATCAAAATCAGATCGTCAAAAAGTTTGGTGGCGTTCACAATTCCTTCAAGGTTCTTGGAACTACGAACGTATGCAAAACTTGGGTTGGGCTTACTCATTGATCCCAGCTATCAAAAAATTGTACACTAAAAAAGAAGACCAAGCGGCTGCTCTTGAGCGCCACCTTGAATTCTTCAACACTCACCCATACGTCGCTGCTCCAATCATGGGGGTTACTCTTGCACTTGAAGAAGAGCGCGCTAACGGTGTTGAAATCGACGACGCGGCTATCCAAGGGGTTAAAATCGGTATGATGGGACCTCTTGCTGGTATCGGTGACCCAGTATTCTGGTTTACAGTTCGTCCTATCCTTGGAGCTCTTGGTGCATCACTTGCTGCATCTGGTAACCTTGTTGGTCCACTTCTCTTCTTCTTCGGATGGAATGCTATCCGTATGGCCTTCCTATGGTACACACAAGAGTTCGGTTACAAAGCTGGATCTGAGATCACTAAAGACATGTCTGGTGGTATCTTGAAAGACATCACTAAAGGTGCTTCTATCCTTGGTATGTTCATCCTTGCCGTTCTTGTACAACGTTGGGTATCCATCAACTTCACTATCAACCTTCCAGGCAAACAATTGTCAGAAGGTGCCTACATCAACTTCCCAGAAGGTCCTGTTACAGGAGCTGAGTTGAAGGGCATTCTTGGTCAAGCGCTTAGTGGTATGAGCCTAGATAGAGTTCAACCACAAACGCTTCAAGGTCAGTTGGACTCATTGATTCCAGGATTGATGGGACTTCTCCTTACTTTCCTTTGCATGTGGTTGCTTAAGAAAAAAGTATCTCCAATCACAATCATCCTTGCCCTCTTTGCAGTTGGTATCGCAGCTCGTTTCTTCGGTATCATGTAATCTCGGTGAGAATATATAAACAAAAAAGAATCAGGATTAAACCTGATTCTTTTTATGTATCAACTTTTTCTCCTAGTAAGATAATGAAAGCACCCAATCACCACTGCTAGTATGGCAACATAGAGTAGCTGTTTGGCTTCTAAAGGCACAAAAGCTCCCTGTAGGATAAAAGTATTGGCAAGTACACCAACAAGGGCTGCAAGGCTCAAAAGTATGAGCAAGGCTAGTTTGTATCGATTAAATGGTAGACTAACCTTGGCAACTAGACACAGACCATTGACCAAAGCAAGGAGGAAGCAAATAAATTTGATCTGACCTGGGACAGTGATAAAGAAGTTCGTCAAGAGTATACTAGCGACTAGAATGCCACCACCAATCGCAGCATTGGTCAAAATATCTCGCATAAAATGTGTGCTGACCTTTTCTTTATTGGACTCAAAAGTTAGGAAGAAAGATGGAATCCCAATCGTAATGGCTGAAATGATTGTAAACTGAATGGGGATAAAGGCGAATTCCAAACCAAATACCACACTCAAAATGGCAAAAACGATGGAGAAGAAGGTCTTTGTTAGAAAAAGAGAGGCTACCTTTTGGATGTTGTTGATGACACGGCGTCCTTCCATCAAGATATCATAAAATACTGAAAAATCATCTGTCAGGAAAACAATATTGGATACACTTTTAGCTGCGCTGGTAGCCCCCTTCATGGCAAAGCTGATATCTGCTTTCTTGAGAGCCAGAACATCATTGACCCCGTCACCGCTCATTGCAACTGTTTTACCAGCATTTTGCAAAATAGATACCATCTTTTGCTTCTGTTCAGGTGTCACGCGACCAAAGATATCGTGCTCCAAGACTACTCTTTCAAAGTCATCATCGCTCACCTTGGTCATATCAATCGCACGGGCTTCTTCCTTAAAACCTGCCTTACGAGCCACCCCATATACAGCCACATGATTATCACCACTGATAATCTTCACTTCAACACCTTGAGATTCAAAATAGTCAAAGGTTTCCTTGGTATTGTCCTTAATCTCATCTGACAAAACGACGTGGCCTAGTAGTTCCATATTGGCTGGACTCGTGATGTGGTCCTTACTATGAGCAAGGGACAAAATTCGAAAACCTTGCTGTTTCAGATGCTCATAGTAGGCATCCATCGGCTGGGTAAAGCCTAGAAATTCATAAGCTCCGAAGAAATAGGTCCCACCGTCTTTTACTTGGACAAAGGAATACTTATTTTTACTTGAAAAGGCACCAACTTCTTGAACTTCCCACTTTTTCTCACAGGTTAAGTAAGTCTTCAGAGCTCGGGAAGTTGCATTTTCATCTTCGAAATAAGCCAAATAAGAAGATAGCTTCTCTGCTACATTAGCATCCATTTCTTGGACCTTCATATTCCCCGTCGTGATAGTTCCTGTCTTATCAAAACAAAGAACATCTACTCGCGCCAAGGTCTCTACACAGTATAGCTCCTGCACCAGAACCTTCTTTTTAGCCAGCTTCATGGCCGCTACCGCAAGGGATACACTGACCAGGAGAATCAACCCCTCCGGAATCATGCCGACCAAGGCACCTGAACTTCCCAAGACAATTTCAACATAAGACCGTCCTAGACTAAAACCTCTGACATAGAGCAGAATGGCAACTGGCACCACCAAGATAGAGACGATTTTTAAAATCTTATCCATGTAATCGCGCAATTGAGAAGGGTATTTTTTGAATTCCTTGCTGGATTTTGCGAGTTTGTTGATATAACTATCGGAACCCACAGCTGTAGCAAGGACCAGACACGTGCCGCTGACAACATTGCTTCCGCTCATCAGCTGGTCACCAACTGTTTTAAAGACCGAATCACTCTCACCAGTCAGCAAGGACTCATCAACTTCAATATTCCCTTCAAGAACTTCTGCATCGACAGGCACCTGATCCCCCAGATTGAGATGCAGATACTCACCCAGAACGATGTCCTCCGGATCAATCTCAATCGTTTGACCATCTCGGTTGACTCTGTACTTACTTTTACCTAGCAAACTTAGCTTTTCTAAAGCATTTTTTGAACGCACTTCTTGGAAAATCCCGATGGCTGTATTGATAGCAATCACGCCTAAAAAGAGCATATTCTCAAATCGCAAGGTTGTGGCTACCAGAACTGCCAGAGCCAAGTTCATGGCATTAAAGAAGGTAAAGATATTTGAAACGACAATTTCCTTGGTTGTTTTGTAAGGTTTAATGTCGCTGATATTTCGTTGACGATCCTTGATGTCTTGACTGCTTAAATACTTCATTTCTACTCCGATATCCTTTTGTACTACTATAGTAACACATATCTTTTTCTCTGTCACTTAAAGACTCAAAATAAGGAGAACTCACTTAGCAAGCAGCATCTATCGCCACTTCAAGAAGAACTTAAAAAGAGGCTAGGATTTCCCTAACCTCTTTTCTTTATGCTTTATTCTGCCAAGGCTCCCATTGGATCCCATGGTGCGAGTACGATTGGTTCTGCTTCATAAGCAGCTTGTTCTTCTGCTGTCAGCAATTCCTTACGGACAACGATTTGATAGGTGTATTCATCCATCCAAGCATCTGAGGCAACGAAGTAACCATCTGTACCGACCTTGTCTCCCCATGAGTTTTCAACCTTCCACTTGGTTGACTTGCCATTTTCATCCAAATCCACACCTGTCAAGACCATGGCGTGGGTCATCAAACTTTCGCTGTAGTCCAAACGTCCAGCTTTGTCTTGAGTGAGTTGAATATCCATGCTTGATTCAAAGTCATAAACATCTGTCGCAAGGATTCCAGCTTTGCGGTTGCTGAGCTGGCCGACATCTGAACCAAACCAAACAGTTTCTCCTGTCTGCATTTGGGCAATCGCCAATTCTTTCAAACGCTCCATAGGAACGTTGATATAACGAACTGCACGGCTACCAACCACATTTCCTAACATCTCAACTGTGTAAGATTTGCCGTAAGGCTTGTCAGCAGTTGGGGCATTGATAACAGAAACGTAGTCTTCTAGAGGAAGATTGACATATTTCTTGTAAAATTCTTGTGGTGTGATACCCTTTTCGCTTTGGTAGTTGTTATCCTTATCGCGATAAGCAAAGTCAAATTTACGCGTTGGAAGTCCTAGTGACATAGCAAGGAAGTTAAAGATTTCTTGCAAGAGGTCTTCTTTCTTAGCTTGAACAGTCGCTTGGTCTGCACCAGAAGCGAGCAAGTCACGCAAGATTTGAGCATCTTGGCGAAGCAATTTGTTAAGGATGGCATTGAGCTCACGGCTGCTGCTAGATGAAACAGACTCAGGATAAACAGACTTAGGAACGACACCGTATTTCTCAAAGAGGGCAACAACCATATCCCATTGACCACCATCTTGTTGAGGTGTTTGGAGTAGGAAGCTAACCTTGCGACTCGTCAATTCTTGGTCTGCAGTCGCAATCACTTGCTCCAAGAACCAGTTGGATTTCTCGTATTTGTCCCAGAAGAATGTGTGGGCTTGTGACAATTCAAAGTTCTCCAGTTTGTATTGAGAGATGAGTTTGTGGCGGAAGGTGTTGAGAGCTGCAAACATCCAGCAACGACCAGACGCTTTCTGGTTAGTAACCTTGTCCTTGGTCAAATCCAATGAGAAAACAGGTGCATTGTCTACGTGACTTTGGCGACGTTCCAGGGCTGCAAAAATTCCGTTATGGCTGGCAGCATTTTCAATCGCTTGGTATTTGACATTTGCTTCATAGTTAGCAAATAATTGATCCGTAAATGATTCTTGAATCGCGTTCATAGATTCCTCCTTTTATTCTAATGTCTATTATAACTCTTTTCACAAAGGAAGCAACCGAAAAACTTAAAAAGGCAAGGACATTCTCCTCACCTTTTCTAACATAATCCAAACTAAGCAATACTAGCAAGGAGCTCCTCTAACTCCTCCTTGGTCAAGCGACGCCATTCTCCTTGTTCTAAGTTCTCATCCAAGGCTAAAGTTCCCATCGTCAAACGTTGTAGGTCCACCACTTCCTTGCCACAGTAGGCCACCATGCGTTTGACCTGATGAAACTTACCTTCAGCAATGGTCACACGAACCAGACTTTGATTTTTTTCTGGATCTACCGATACAAGCTCCAGTCTAGCAGGCTGACAGGTAAAGTCTTTGAGAGGAATGCCCTTGGCAAATGTCTCCACATCTTCTTGGGTCATAATACCTTTGACTTGAGCTAGATAGGTCTTATCCACATGACGTTTAGGCGAAAGAAGAGAATGGGCAAGCTGGCCGTCATTGGTCAAGAGCAGAAGACCATGCGTATCGATATCCAAGCGTCCTACTGGGAAAACTTCCTTGCTCCTAGCAATATCATCCAGCAAGTCTAGAACCGTTCTATGCTTGGAATCTTCAGTCGCTGAAATAACTCCTTGGGGCTTGTTCATCATGTAGTAGACAAACTCTTCATACTCCAGCACTTGACCATCAAAGCGAATTTCGTCTTTTTCTTCATTTATTTGCAATTTTGCTGATTTTTCTTTCTTGCCATTGACCGTCACGCGTCCAGCCTTGAGCAAGTTTTTGACCTCCGTCCGACTCCCTACAGCGCAGGCAACTAAAAATTTATCTAATCTCATAAAACTATTATATCATACTCAAAAGGAGGCTGGTACAATGACCAACCTCCTTTTCTTTTCAGATTTAAGAAATTAACTTCCTCGTCTCCAGAAAATAGCTAAGACAACCATAGCGCCCAAAACAGCCGGAACAATAGCTATCCCTGCTAGGTTTGGACCCCAAGTCCCAAAGAGCAGGTGGCCCAAAGAAGCACCAATCCATCCGAGAAACATTTTTCCAAAGCATCCCATGCTCTCTCCACGATTGGTCAAAGCACCTGCCAAGAGTCCCACTAGGAGACCAACAAACATACTTCCAAGCATAGCGTCTCCTTAAATTGCCCAGTCTCCATTACGGAAGAGTGGTACGCGTGTTCCATCCTCACGGATACCATCGATATCCATTTGATTTGAACCAATCATAAAGTCCACGTGAACATCTGAACGGTTCAGTCCAACAGCTTCAAGTTCTTCTTCGCTCATCTCTGCCCCACCAACAACGCTGGTCGCATAGGCTGCACCGATAGCCAAGTGGTTTGAAGCATTCTCATCGAAAAGAGTGTTGAAGAAGGTAATCCCTGACTGAGAAATTGGGCTTGGATCTGGTACCAAGGCACATTCGCCCAAGGCACGCGCACCAGCATTTTCAAAGACAAGGTCTTTCATGACCTGATCACCCTTTTCAGCAGTAATGTCTACGATTTGACCATCCTTGAAGGTTACTTTAATCCCTTCGATGATATTTCCGTTGTAGCTAAGTGGTTTTGTAGAGGTTACATAGCCATCTGCACGACGGAAATCAGGCGCTGTAAAGACTTCTTCTGTTGGCATATTTGGCAAGAATCCTTCGCCCTGTGCATTGATAGCACCAGCTGATTCCCAAACGTGGTTCTTTGGCAAACCAAGTGTCAAATCAGTTCCTGGCGCTGTGTAATGAAGGGATGAAAATTGCTCTTTATTAAGCATTTCCGCCTTGCTCTTAAGGATTGCTGCATGTTCTTCCCAAGCCTTAACTGGATCTTCTTCGTAGACACGGCAAGTTTTGAAGATTTGATCCCAAAGGAGGTCCACTGCTTCTTCATCGCTCGCAGCATTTGAAAAGACCTTCTTAGCCCACTCAAGCCCTGCTGCAGCTGCTACAGTCCAGCTAACCTTGTTGGATTGCGTTGCGATACGCATTGGCTTCATGGCAAGTCCCATAGCTTTGGCAGAAGCTGAAAGCTTGTCAGCATCGACTCCGTTCAAGGCACCTGGATCAGATGAACGGACTCCGAGACGGCTAGCCTTGTTCTCCAAGAGATAGTTCATCTCAGCAATCTTGTATTCTGGTACATTGTTCAGACGCTCTATCGGCGCGTGGAGGAATTTCTCACGGTTGATCACATCATCTGTCCACTGAACGATGACCTCATGCGCACCCAAGGCATAGGCTTCTTTCACGATCAAATGCGCCAACTCACGTTGCTCCACATCGATAGAAAGAGCCAAGGTGTGACCAGGTTGCACGTTAATTCCATTCGCAACCAACAATTTCGCATATTTTTCTAGATTTTCTTTAAAATTTGGTAAAACCATTCTATTCTTCCTTTTCTTTTGTTATTTTTCCTTCAAAGCAGAAAATAATCCTGCTAAAGCAATGGCACCAGACAAGAGCGCTGTTGATAGTATAATTGTTTCATCTGCTAGCTCTAGCTGATAGTCAAAAATCTTTTCAGCAGGTTTATCTTCCGCAAAAATCCTAAGCTTCATAAAGATGTTCTCCATTCTAATTCTTAAAACAAATCATCAAACAAACTCAACTGGTTATCCTCTGGCATATTGCCGAGAATCCCCATTTCATCCATCTTTTCAACTAAGGTAGATGAGAGTCCGCCACGCTTGCGGAGTTCGGTTTTAGAGAGGAATTCCCCTTCTTTTCGAGCACGCACCAACTGCTTAGCAACGTTCTCTCCTAGACCATCCATTGCGACAAATGGTGGGATAAGAGTGTCTCCATCAATGATGAATTCAGTCGCATCACTACGATAGAGATCTAACTTGCCAAACTTAAAGCCACGTTCCCACATTTCATTGACAATCTCAAGAGTTGTATAAAGATCAATTTCCACATTAGAGGCTTCATTGTTCTTCCGTTTTTCAGCGATTTCTTCCATTCTACGCTTAATGGCATCCAAGCCTGCTCCCATGGTTTTGATATCAAAAGCCTTGGCGCGGATAGAGAAGTAAGCACAGTAATAATAAATGGGATGGTGAACCTTGAAGTAGGCCACACGCAAGGCCATCATAACGTAGGCTGCCGCATGGGCTTTGGGGAACATATATTTGATTTTCCCACAAGATTCGATATACCACTCTGGCACCTTATTGGCCTTCATGGCTTCGATATAGCCATTTCTCTCCTCTTCGGAGATCTTCAACCACAAGCCCTTACGTACCCGTTCCATGATGGTAAAGGCCATCTTAGGTTCAAGACCAGAATGCATGAGATAAACCATGATATCGTCCCGACAACCGATAACAGTCGATAGGTCCGCAATCCCTTGCTTGATCAGATCCTGGGCATTTCCCAACCACACATCGGTACCGTGGGACAGACCTGAGAGCTGAAGCAACTCCGCAAAAGTCGTCGGATGCGTCTCATCTACCATCCCACGTACAAAGTTGGTTCCAAACTCTGGAATCCCCAGCATACCCGTCGGCGTTCCGATTTGCTCAGGTGTCACGCCAAGCACATCAGTCCCTGAAAAGAGGGCCATGACACCTTCATCATCCATAGGAATTTCATTAGGGTCAATCCCAGACAAGTCCTGCAGTTTCCGAATCATGGTCGGATCATCATGACCCAGCACATCGAGTTTGAGGACGTTCTCATCGATATCGTGGAAGTTAAAGTGGGTAGTCTGCCATTCAGCCGTCACGTCATCCGCTGGATACTGAACAGGCGTAAAGTCGTAGACATCCATGTAGTTAGGAATAACAACGATTCCCCCTGGGTGTTGTCCTGTTGTCCGCTTGACACCAGCCGCACCTTGAGCGAGGCGTTCCACCTCCGCATCTCGATAAAACTTCCCATAGTCACGCTCGTAACCCTTGACAAAGCCATATGCAGTCTTAGCAGCAACTGTACCAACCGTTCCTGCACGGAAGGCATACTCTGAACCAAAGATATCACGCACATCCAAGTGAGCGCTAGGTTGGTCTTCTCCCGAGAAGTTCAAGTCAATATCGGGAACCTTGTCTCCATCAAAACCAAGGAAGGTTTCAAAAGGAATATCCTGCCCATTTTTGCTGAGTTTGTGACCGCAGTTTGGACAGTCCTTATTGGGCATATCAAACCCTGAACCGTAAGAACCATCGGTGATAAACTCACTGTACTGACACTGAACACAGACATAGTGAGGAGAGAGAGGATTAACCTCCGTAATCCCAATCATGGTCGCGACGAAACTAGAACCGACAGACCCGCGAGAACCAACCAAGTAACCCCGTTCATTGGAACGTTGCACCAGCATCTGCGAAGCCAGGTAAATAACGGCAAATCCATTCCCCAGAATGGAAGTTAACTCCTTTTCAATTCGCAAATCAACAATATCTGGCAGCGGATTTCCATAGATCTCAAAAGCTTTCTTATAGGTCAACTCGGCGACCGTTTCTTCCGCCTTGTCAATGAAAGGTGTGTACAAGTCACCCTTAACAACCTCAACAGGTTCAAAGATATTTGCCAAGGCATTGGTGTTTTCAATGACTAATTTGCGTGCTAAATCTTCGCCCAAGAAGGCAAATTCATCCAACATCTCATTAGTCGTTCTGAAATGAGCTTTTGGAAGTGGTGCTGGTTGGGCATGTTCCCCATGACCGATGGTTCGGTTAATCATAGCCCCCTGTCCCAAACTACGGACGATAATTTCACGGTAAATTTCTTCTTCTGGTTCGATATAATGGACATTTCCCGTAGCCAGAACAGGCTTACCAAGACGGTCCCCAACCTCTATCAAACTCCTGATAATGGTCTGGAGTTCCTCCATATCCTTGACCTGCTCCTTGGCAATTAATGGCGCATAGATGGCAGGTGGCATGACCTCGATAAAGTCATAATACTTGGCCACTTCAACCGCTGCATCCACACCTTGGGAAACAACTGCGTCAAAAACTTCACCCTCGGAGCAAGCCGACCCTAAAATCAAGCCTTCCCGATGGGCATCTAGAACCGTTCTCGGAATCCGTGGCACCCCTTCAAAGTACTTGGTATTGGACAAAGAAACCAGCTTAAAAATATTTTTTAAACCAACTTGATTCTTGACATAGATAGTCGCATGCTTGATCCGAGCTTTTTTATAAGAGTCTGGACTAATCAAATCAATGTTTAGTCTAGCTAGATCGGTCACCCCATGTTTTTCTGCTACCTCTTTGATAAAGATGAAAAGCAGACGACCAGTCGCTTCCGCATCGTAGTTGGCCATGTGGTGATGTTCAAGTGCTACACCAAAACGCTTAGTCAAAGGTCCCAAACCATGACGTTTATACTCAGGATAGAGATTTCTAGCAAACTCCAGCGTATCGATAACTGGCTGGCTAATCTTAGGCAGACCATGACGCTCATAATTGGTATTCATAAAACCAACGTCAAAGGTGGCATTGTGGGCGACTAAGACTGTATCCTTGCAAAATTCTTGGAATTCTTGTAAAACTTGTTCCAGTGGTTTGGCATTTTTGACATGATCATCTGTAATACCTGTCAACTCAGTAGTAAAGGCTGACAAGGGATGCCCAGGATTGATAAATTCATCAAATTCTGCAATAACATTCCCCTTGTACATCTTAGAGGCCGCAACCTGAATCAGGTCATTATAAATAGCTGATAGTCCTGTCGTTTCCACGTCAAAAACTACGTAGGTTGCTTCTGACAAGTCCATCTCCACTTCGTTGTAAACGATAGGGACACGGTCCTCCACGATATTGGCTTCCATTCCATAGATCAGCTGGATTCCAGCTTTCTTAGCTGCCTTGTAGCCGTGTGGGAAAGATTGAACATTTCCATGGTCGGTGATGGCAACCGCCTTGTGTCCCCACTTAGCAGCTGTCGCAACGATCTCCTCTACCTCTGGTAAAGCATCCATGGTCGACATGTTGGTATGAGCATGAAACTCAACCCGACGCTCACCTTCTAGCATCAAATCCTTCCGCTCATAGTGAACAACTTCCTGCACATCCTGCACGTTCATGGTCAAATCACGCGTGAAGTTATTCATCTCCACATTCCCACGAACTCGAAGCCAAGAATTCTTCTTAATGATGTCAAACTTCTGAGCCTCTTCTTCATTCTTAACCCATTTTTGCATTGAAAAACTTGAAGTGTAGTCTGTCATTTTAAAGTTGATCAAAACGCGACCAGTTCTGGTCACCTTATGCTCCACATCAAAAACGACCCCTTCAAAGACCAGACGATTTTCCTCAGTCGTCACGTCAATCATCTGGGTAACTTTAGCCTTATCTAGTTTAGGCTTGGCCGCAGCCTTTTTAGCCTGAAAATCAAAGACTGGCTTCTCTTCTACTGGAGGAGGAGCCATTTGTTCCAATTGCTCCATAGCCCGGAGCGCTTCCTCATTGGCAGCTTGAACAATCTGTTCATTCTCCGTATGGAAGGCTTCCTTCTGCTCTTGTGTAAGAGCATCATTCTTTTCTATTTGGCATACAAAAGCTGGAAAACCAAACTTTTCGAGTTGCTTTGCCAAATTAGGAAGATGATTCTTCTTAAAGTGTTCCTTATCAATCGCCTCTGAACCTTCAATAATGAGTTGATTTCCTTCCGCACGAACTTTCAAATTTTGATAAAGAGACTTAAACCCTTGACTAGCACATGGACCTTCAGAAAAAGCCTCCTTATAGTAGGCCTGCAAGAGTTCATTAGAGAATTCTTGAGAAAGAGCCTTGATTTCAAAAACAGCTCGATTCCCTGTCTTAGAAAATTCTTCACTAAGCCCTTTCTTTAACTCCAAAAAGATTTCAATCGGTAAAATATTAGAAAATACAAAATGAAATTCCCAAATCTTACTAATTTTATGAACCACAACACGCTCAATTCTGGCATCAACAAGAGCAGGATTCTGTCTCAATTGATCAGAAATTCCCAGTTGATTCATTAAAATTTCAAACTTACTTGCCATTCATTTTCCTCACATTATTCTCTTACTATTTTACCATAATTAAAGAAAATATATGACTAGTACCATTCCTTAAACACTGCTAGTTTACCCAAATTTGTTCCGTAAACAAAAAAGAAGACTCTCAGAATCTCCTTAGTAAATAAAAAAAGATACCCTTAAGTATCCTCGTAATCAATCGGGAAGACAGGATTCGAACCTGCGACACCTTGGTCCCAAACCAAGTACTCTACCAAGCTGAGCTACTTCCCGCGTTAAATAAAAAAATGCACCCTAGAGGAGTCGAACCTCTAACCGCCTGATTCGTAGTCAGGTACTCTATCCAGTTGAGCTAAGGGTGCTCATCATTATATGCCGAGGACCGGAATCGAACCGGTACGATCGTTACCAATCGCAGGATTTTAAGTCCTGTGCGTCTGCCAGTTCCGCCACCCCGGCCTCTCTAAGCGAACGACGGGATTCGAACCCGCGACCCCCACCTTGGCAAGGTGGTGTTCTACCACTGAACTACGTTCGCATCGACCTCTTATTCTATATAAAAAATGCCGGCTACATGACTTGAACACGCGACCCTCTGATTACAAATCAGATGCTCTACCAACTGAGCTAAGCCGGCTACTTTCTATTATGCGGGTTAAGGGACTTGAACCCCCACGCCGTTAAGCGCCAGATCCTAAATCTGGTGCGTCTGCCAATTCCGCCAAACCCGCAAATATGACCCGTACTGGGCTCGAACCAGTGACCCATTGATTAAAAGTCAATTGCTCTACCAACTGAGCTAACGAGTCTAAAATAACTTCCGTTATCTTAAACGGTCCCGACGGGAATCGAACCCGCGATCTTCGCCGTGACAGGGCGACGTGATAACCGCTACACTACGGGACCTATGGGAGTTAACGGGATCGAACCGCTGACC